>NZ_JBSGEZ010000001.1:0-92665 GCF_053603155.1 Nocardia sp. NPDC004260
GCGTACGCGACAAAGGAGCAAGCGGCGGCCGCGCACACGCGAGCCATAAGGGGGCCGCGAACACCCAGCGCCGCAGGCGCTGGTAATTAGACACAGCTCACTACGACAGCCTGTAGTGCATCCGGCAGAATGGGCGCATGGGCAATGTCTTCGACCTGAGCACGGTGGCCAAGCGGTTTCGTTTCATCGCGGTGCTCGAGGCGATCTCCTGGCTGCTGCTGATCATCGGCATGGTGTTCAAGCGGATTCCGGAGCCGGTGCTGTGGCCGGTCAAGGTGTTCGGCATGACGCACGGCATCGTGTTCGTGCTGTTCGTCATCACCGCGATCGTGGCGGCGCGCGAGCTGGGCTGGAACGTCAAGACCACCGTCCTCGCGCTGCTGTCGAGCATTCCGCCGTTCTGCACGGTGCTGTTCGAGGTCTGGGCGGTGCGCACGGGGCGGTTGGGTGAGCTGAGCAACGCCGGTTCGGTCGAGTCCGGGGCCCCCGCATCCGCCACGTCGTGACAAACTGGAGGTCGTGAATCGACCAGCCGCACGCCGTCCTTCGCCCGCTGTCGCCGCCGCCATGTCCGGCGCGGTCGATCTGTCCAGCCTGAAGCAGCCCGCCGGTGGCGGGGGCGCTCCGGCCCGTGGCGACTACGCGGTATCCGAGGCCGATTTCGAGACCAAGGTGCTGCGTCGTTCGATGCAGGTGCCGGTGGTGGTCGTGCTGTACTCGCAGCGCAGTCCGGGCAGTGTCGAACTGGTGCGGACGCTGGAGCGACTGGTGGCCGCCGACGGCGGCAGCTGGGATCTGGCGACCGTCGAGGCCGAGGCCAACATGCGCATCGCGCAGGCGCTGCGGGTGCAGGGCATCCCGACGGTCATCGCGATCGCGGCCGGGCAGCCGCTGGCCGATTTCGAGGGCGCCCAGCCGGAGCCGCAGGTGCGGCAGTGGCTGAACGCCGTGGTCGACGCGGTGGCGGGCAAGCTGGAGGGCGGCGGGGAGCCGCAGCCGCAGGCCGAGGACCCGCGTTTCGCGGCGGCCGAGGCGGCGCTCGAGCACGGTGACCTGGCCGGCGCCGAGGCCGCTTACCAGGCGATTCTCGACGCCGAGCCGACGAACGACGAAGCCAAGGGCGCGCTGCGTCAGCTGCGCTTCCTCGCACGGGCCCAGGAGCTGCCGGAGTCGGCGATCGCGGATGCCGATGCCGACCCGTCGAACGTCGACGCCGCGATTCGCGCCGCCGATCTCGAATTGTTCCAGCAGCGGCCCGAAGCGGCCTTCGATCGGCTGATCGGCGTCGTCAAGCGCACTTCCGGCGACGAGCGCACCAAGGCGCGCACCCGGCTGCTCGAGCTGTTCGAGCTGTTCGATCAGGCCGAGCCGTTCGTCGTGGCCGCGCGCCGCAAGCTGGCCGCGGCGCTGTACTGAGCCGCCGTGTGGCGCGGTCGCAATCGGCTGATCGCGCCACCACCGTGGACGGAGCTCGTGTCCTGGAGTTCGGGACGAGTTCGTCCGCGGACCGGGCGCACATAGGAGTTGCGCCGGGCGACTCGTCAGGCGGGGCGCAGCCAGACCGCGCTGTGGGGTGCGAGCGTCACGGTGGCCGAGGCGGGCCGGTCGTGCCACGGCTCGGCGCTCGCCGTCACCTCGCCCAGGTTGCCGAGGCCGGAGCCGCCGTAGTCCGCGGCGTCGCTGTTGAGGATCTCCAGCCACGAGCCCGCGTGCGGCAGGCCGATCCGGTACGCGTCGTGCGCCGACCCGGAGAAGTTGTAGACGCAGGCGACCACGGAGCCGTCGGAGCCGTAGCGCAGGAACGCCAGCACGTTGTTCGCGCGGTCGTCCGCCTCGATCCAGGCGTAGCCACCGGGTGTGGTGTCCTGGCTCCACAGGGCGGGGTGGGCGCGGTAGACGGCGTTCAGGTCACGCACCAGCGTGGTGATGCCTTGGTGCAGCGGGTTGTCCCGTTCGTGCCAGTCCAGACCGCGATCGTGTGACCACTCCCGGAACTGGCCGAAATCCTGGCCCATGAACAGCAGTTGTTTACCCGGGTGGGCCCACATGTAGGCCAGCAGCGCCCGCACGCCCGCGGCTTTGGCGAAATCGTCGCCCGGCATTCTGGTCCACAGCGTGCCTTTGCCGTGCACGACTTCGTCGTGGCTGATCGGCAGCACGTAGTTCTCGCTCCAGGCGTAGACCAGTGAGAAGGTGATCTCGTTGTGGTGCCAGGAGCGGTGCACCGGGTCACGGCCGAGGAACCCGAGGGTGTCGTGCATCCAGCCCATGTTCCATTTCATGGTGAAGCCGAGACCGCCGACGTCGATGCCGCGGGTGACGCCGGGCCAGGTGGTGGACTCCTCGGCGATCGTCACGACGCCGGGGTGATGCCGATGCAGCGTCTCGTTGAGGTCCTGCAGGAAGTCGACGGCCTCCAGGTTCTCCCGGCCGCCGTGCACGTTGGGCTCCCACTGGCCTTCGGCGCGGGAGTAGTCCAGGTAGAGCATGGAGGCGACCGCGTCGACGCGCAGGCCGTCGATGTGGAATTCCTCGACCCAGTAGCGAGCGTTGGCGATGAGGAAGTTGCGCACCTCGTGCCTGCCGAAGTCGAACACGTAAGTGCCCCAGTCGAGTTGCTCGCCCCGGCGAGGGTCGGCGTGCTCGTAGAGCGGGGTGCCGTCGAATCGGGCCAGCGCCCACTCGTCGCGCGGGAAGTGGGCGGGGACCCAGTCCAGCAGGACGCCGATGCCCGCCGCGTGCATGCGGTCGACGAACGCGCGGAAGTCGTCCGGGGAACCGAATCGCGCCGTCGGCGCGTAGTAGGAGGTGACCTGGTAGCCCCACGAGCCGCCGAACGGATGCTCGGCGATGGGAAGCAACTCGATGTGGGTGTATCCGGTCGCCCGCACGTACTCGGCGAGCTGGTCGGCCAGTTCGCGGTAGCCGAGGCCGGGCCGCCAGGAACCGAGATGCACCTCGTAGACGCTCATCGGGGCGCGGGTGGGATCGGTGGCCGCGCGCTGCTCGAGCCAGGCGCTGTCCTGCCACACGTAATGGCTTTCGGTGACCACCGACGCCGTGGCCGGTGGTAGTTCGGTGGCGAATGCCAGCGGGTCGGCGTGATCGACGGTCCGCCCGTCGGCGCCGTGCACGCGGTATTTGTACTTGGCGCCCGGCTCGACACCCGGGATGAAGACTTCCCAGATCCCGGACGACCCCAGCGTGCGCATGGGTGCGGTGTTGCCGCTCCAGCCGTCGAAGTCCCCGATCACGGTGACGCCGCGCGCGTTCGGCGCCCACACCGCGAACGACGTGCCCGCGACGTCACCGTCGAGGGTGCTGTAGCGGCGCGGGTGCGCCCCGAGCACGTCCCACAGGCGTTCGTGGCGGCCTTCGCCGATCAGGTGCAGGTCGAGTTCGCCGAGCGTGGGCAGGAAGCGGTAGCCGTCGGCGCCGATGACGGTCTGGCCGCCGGGGTAGGTCGTCACGACGCGATAGTCATTGACCTCCGGGTACGGCAGCACCGCGGCGAACACGCCGTGGCCCACGGACTTCAGCACGTGGTCGTCGCCGCCGACCCGCACCGACACGGTTTCGGCGTGCGGGCGTAGCACCCGGATGGCCGTGCCGTCCGGATGGGGGTGTGCGCCGAGCACGGTGTGCGGGTCGGTATGGGTGCCCGCCGCGAGCAGCATGAGGTCGCGACGTTTCATCGCAGCGTCCTGCGGTAGGCCAGCTCGGTGCGAGCCTGCTGGGACACCGGGGGCAGGGCGATGATGTGCGCCACGGCCCGCGCGGGGTCCAATCGCACGTAATTGGTCTGGGCCCAGTGGTATTCCTCGCCGCTGACCTCGTCGTACACCACCGGGTGGTCGTGCCACTCGCGGCCGATCGCGGGCAGGTCGAGCGAGAGCATGCCCCATTCGGCGCCGAAAGGGTTGAGATTCACCACGACCAGCACCGCGTCGCCACTGACGGGATCGAGCTTGGAATAGGCGATCAGCGCGTCGTTGTCCACGTGGTGGAAATGCAGGCAGCGCAGCTGTTGCAAGGCGGGGTGGGCCCGGCGGATCTCGTTGAGCCGGGTGAGCCAGGGTTCCAGCGATTCTCCGCGCGCCAGCGCCTCGGCGAACGGGCGCGGGCGCAGCTCGTATTTCTCCGAATCGAGGTACTCCTCGCTGTCCGGGCGCACCGCCTGATGCTCGAACAGCTCGAAGCCGGAGTAGACGCCCCAGGTGGGCGCGAGGGTGGCGGCCAGGACGGCGCGGATGGCGAACATGCCCGGCCCGCCGTGCTGGAGGCTCTCGTGCAGGATGTCCGGGGTGTTCACGAAGAGGTTCGGGCGGGCCTCGTCGGCCTTCGCGGCCAATTCGTTGCCGAACTCGGTCAGCTCCCATTTGGCCACGCGCCAGGTGAAATACGTGTAGGACTGGCTGAATCCGCGCCGGGCGAGGCCGTAGAGCCGGGCGGGGCGGGTGAACGCCTCGGACAGGAAGATGACGTCCGGGTCGGTGCGCCACACGTTCGCGATCAGCCACTCCCAGAAGTCGGCGGGCTTGGTGTGCGGATTGTCGACGCGGAAGATGTTGACGCCCAAGCCGATCCAGTGTTTGACGACGCGCAGCACTTCGGCGTAGAGGCCGTCGGGGTCGTTGTCGAAGTTGACCGGATAGATGTCCTGGTACTTCTTCGGCGGGTTCTCGGCGTAGGCGATGGTGCCGTCGGGCAAGGTGGTGAACCACTCGGGGTGCGCCTCGACCCACGGATGGTCCGGCGCGCACTGCAAGGCGAGGTCGAGCGCGACCTCGAGGCCCAGTTCCCGCGCCGCCCTGACGAACTCGGCGAAATCGGCGTCGGTACCCAATTCCGGATGCACGGCGTCGTGACCGCCGTGCCGCGAGCCGATGGCCCACGGCGAGCCGACGTCGCCGGACTCCGCGGTGAGCGCGTTGTTGCGGCCCTTGCGGTTGACCTCGCCGATCGGGTGGATGGGCGGCAGGTACACCACGTCGAAGCCCATGGCGGCGATGCGCGGAAGATCCTTGGCCGCCGTGACGAAGGTGCCGTGAACCGGCTCGCCGGTGGCGTCGCGGCCGCCGGTCGAGCGCGGGAAGAACTCGTACCAGGAGCCGTAGAGCGCGCGGTGCCGCTCGACCAGGACGGTGTGCTGCGGCCCGCGGGTGACCAGGTCGCGCAACGGCGTGGCGCGCAGGATCTCGGCGACCTCCTCGGTGAAGGCCGGGGCCACCCGTGCGGGGAGTTGCTCGTCACCGCGCAGCGCGGCGGCGACCGCGCGCAAGCGCTCGAACTGTTTCTTCGGGACGGCCTGCGCCGCGCGGTCGAACAGGCGAGCGCCCAGCTCGAGATCGTTGGCCAGATCGACGGCGCTCTGCCCGACGGCAAGCTTCGCCTCGACCGCCGATCGCCAGGTCGCGATCGGATCGCTCCAGCCTTCGATCCGGTAGGTCCAGGCTCCCGGCGTGTTCGGTGTGAAGGTCGCGTTGAAGACGTCGGGCTCGTAGTCCGGCGTCATGCGGACGCGGGTGGGTCGCGACGCGCCGGGGGCGCGCACGACGAGTGTGGCGGCGACGGCGTCGTGCCCCTCTCGCCAAACCACGGTGCGCACCGGGAATACCTCGCCGACCACCGCCTTGGCGGGCCGGCCGCCGGGGATGGACGGGGCAGTGTCATCGATAGCGATGCGGCCGGTCACGGACCCCAACCTACCGGCAACCGCCCTTTCGGACCGGACCAGCCGATTTTTCGTGCCCGGTTCCGGCTTCTCACCGTGGCGGGCGAACTGGGCGTTCGCCTCAGCGTGCGTCGGCGGCGAGGCCCAGGCCGAGCGCGACCAGGACCACGCCGAGCGCACGCTCTACCCGCTGCCGGATACCGGTGCGGCGCAGCCATGCGCCCGCGCGGTCGGCGGCCAGGACCACGCCGACGCACCACGCGGTGTCGATCACCAACTGGATGAGCGCCAGGATCACCACCGTGGGCAGCACCGGCCCCTCGGAGGGAAGGAATTGGGGAAGGATTGTCAATCCGAAGACCGCCGCCTTGGGGTTGGCCGCGATCGAGATCAGCGAGGCGCGGAACGCGGCGGCGGGCGTGTGACCCGCGGGGAGCATCCTCGTCATCGCGCCGCCGAACTCCTCGCCACCACGGGCATTCCGCCACGCCTGCACCCCGAGCCAGATCAGGACCAGCGCGCCGATGACGTGCACGGCCGTGTTCATGGCGCGGTTCGCGACGAGCAGGACGGACAGTCCAGCCCCGCCCGCCAGCGTCCAGCCGAGTACGCCGATCTCGTTCCCGGCCACCGCCGCCAAGCCCGCGCTGCGGCCGTCCCGGACCGCGCGCTGCAAGAACAGTGCGGTCGCCGGTCCGGGGAGCGCGGCGAGGACCAGGCAGGCAGGCAGGAATTGCGGAAGAACGTCGACCCAGTGCGGCATCAGCCGATGCTGTCATCCCGGCCCTGCTCGGGCTACCGATTTCTCCGCCTTCGGAAGTGAGGTGCCCGGGTGGCCGCGGACGGAACTCGCTCGTCCACTGGGTGGCCACCCGGGCGCTCAACTCGACATGCCCGAAACGCCGATCACGGCATGACCATGCACGCGAAGCCGAGGTTCATCCCGTTGCCCACCGTCATCACCGGTGAAGTCCAAGCGGGCGTGGCGCCTTGCGTCGCGGAAATGGTGTGTTGCCCGGTCGCCTCGGGGATCCAGACCGTGGTGGCCTGGCTGCCGACCACCGGTGCGGGGTTCGGTGAGAAGGTGCCCCCGGCACTGTCGGCGAACTGAACCGATTCGGTCGAGGGATTGTTGTCCACCGTCGCCGTCACCCGGTACTGGCAGTTGGTTCCGTAGTTTCCGAAGCCGAAACTGGTGCCTTGGGCCGGGCTGGCGGTCGCCGTCGTGACCGCCGCGCCGGCGGCGGGTGCGACGAGAACGAATGCCGCCGCGAGCGCTCCGAACCCTGTGATCGCTGCTCCAGCGCGCGACCAGCGCCGATCGCGGGCGCGATTTGGGTGTGCTGTCATCCACATCTCGATCACTCCCGTACTGATTCGGTTGGTGCGGCCGGTTGGTCCGCACAGCTTGTGGGTTTGCCCCGCGTCCCGGAGTTCACAAGCGAGCGCGGGTCTCGATCGGGTAGCGGGAACGGGTGGCGATGTGCGTCGTGTGGCCGTTCCGTGACGATGCAGAGCGTTACGCTGCCGGGAAACACGCTGGTGGGAAGGTTGTTCCGGGCCGTGGTCGGGCAGGGTGCGTCCCGCGGTCGGCGTGTAGGTTCTACCCAATGAAGGCATTGCGTCGTTTCACCGTCCGTGCCCATCTGCCCGAGCGTCTGGCCGCTCTGGGGGAGCTCGCCACGAATCTGCGCTGGTCGTGGCATCCGCCGACGCAGGACCTGTTCGCTGCGCTCGATCCCCGGCGGTGGCAGGAGATGGGGCACGACCCGGTCCGGATGCTGGGCGAGGTGCCCGCGGCGCGGTTGGACGAGCTTGCCGCCGACCCTGACTACGTCGCGCGTGTGGACTCCGCAGCGGCGGACCTGCGCGAGTACTTGGCCGCGCCGGGCTGGTTCCAGCGCCGGGCGGGCGAGGAAGGGGTGCGGGGCATCGCCTACTTCTCGATGGAGTTCGGCGTCACGGAGGTGTTGCCGAATTATTCGGGCGGCCTTGGCATTTTGGCCGGAGACCACCTGAAGGCCGCCTCCGACCTCGGCCTGCCGCTGATCGGCGTGGGATTGCTGTACCGCTCGGGTTACTTCCGGCAGTCGCTGACGACGGACGGCTGGCAAGCCGAGCACTATCCGGCGCTGGATCCGCAGGGCTTGCCGCTGCGGGCGCTCACCTCCGGCGGTTCGCCCGTGCTGATCCACGTCGCGATGCCCGACCACAGGGTGCTGCGTGCTCGGGTGTGGATCGCGCAGGTCGGCCGGGTTCCGCTGTTGCTGCTCGACTCCGACATCGCCGAGAACGACCCGGAGTTGCGTGCGGTGACCGACCGGCTCTATGGAGGTGACCAGGAGCATCGCATCCGTCAGGAGATTCTCGCTGGCATCGGCGGTGTGCGGGCGGTGCGCGCGTACACCGCGTCCGCCGGACTGCCCGATCCCGATGTGTTCCACATGAACGAGGGCCACGCTGGTTTCCTCGGCGTGGAGCGGATCCGCGAATTCGTCGCGGCCGGGCAGGATTTCGATTCCGCGCTCGCCGCCGTTCGGGCGGGCACGGTGTTCACCACGCATACGCCGGTCCCAGCGGGCATCGACCGGTTCCCCATGCCGATGGTGCGGCGTTATTTCGGCGGTGCGCACGGGGAATCCGAATCCGCTTTGCTGCCGGGGCTTTCGGTGGACCGGATCGTGGCTCTCGGCCGGGAGGCCGATCCGTCGGTCTTCAACATGGCGCACATGGGCTTGCGCCTGGCGCAGCGCGCCAACGGCGTGTCGAAGCTGCACGGCGAGGTGAGCCGGTCCATGTTCGCTTCGCTGTGGCCGGGCTTCGACCCGGCGGAGGTGCCGATCGGTTCGGTCACCAACGGTGTGCACGCCACCACCTGGGCCGCGCGCGAGTGGGTGGACAAGGCACGCGAACACATCGGCGCGGAGCTGGTCGAGGAGGGCCGCGGCTGGGAACGGCTGCGCGACGTCGATCTCACCGAGTTGTGGTCGACCCGCAACACCCTGCGCGGCATCCTCGTCGAGGAGGTGCGCCGCAGGCTGCGCGCGTCCTGGTTGCAGCGTGGCGCCGCGGCGGCCGAACTCGGCTGGGTGAACGGCGTTTTCGACCCCGATGTGCTGACCGTCGGGTTCGCCCGTCGGGTGCCGACCTACAAGCGCCTCACCCTGATGCTGCGCGATCCGCAGCGGCTGCGCGCGCTGCTGCTGGATCCGCTGCGGCCGATGCAGTTGGTCGTCGCGGGTAAGAGTCATCCGGCCGACGACGGCGGCAAGGCGCTGATCCAGCAGGTGGTCCGCTTCGCCGACGATCCCGAGGTGCGGCACCGGATCGTCTTCCTGCCCGACTACGACATATCGATGGCTCGCTACCTGTACTGGGGCTGCGACGTCTGGCTGAACAATCCGCTGCGCCCGCTCGAGGCCTGCGGCACCTCCGGCATGAAATCCGCGCTGAACGGCGGGCTCAATCTCTCCATCCGCGACGGCTGGTGGGACGAGATGTACGACGGCGAGAACGGGTGGGCCATTCCGACCGCGGAGGGCGTCCGGGACGAGCAGCGCCGCGACGATCTGGAGGCCGCCGCGCTCTACGACTTGTTCGAGCGTGCGGTAGCGCCGCGTTTCTACGAGCGCGACGCGTCCGGGATGCCGGTGCGCTGGGTCGAGATGGTTCGCCACACGTTGCAGACCTTGGGGCCGAAGGTGCTGGCTTCCCGGATGGTCCGCGACTACGCGGTGGAGTACTACGCTCCCGCCGCCGCGGCGTCGCAGCGGGCGACGGCCGACGATTTCGCGGTGGCGCGCGCCATCGCCGAGTACCGCCGCCGGGTCGAGTCGGCGTGGCCCTCGGTCAAGGTGATCCAGGTGGACAGTGCGGGGCTGCCGGACACGCCGGTGATCGGGGCGCGGCTGTCGCTCACCGCGCGGGTCGAGCTCGGTGGCTTGAGCGTGCAGGACGTGGTGGTGCAGGCGGTGCTCGGCCGGGTCTCGTCGACCGACGATCTCTCCGACACCACGACGATCCCGATGACGCACGTCGGGTCCGACGCGGGCGCCGAGCTGTTCACCGTGGACACGCCGCTGCCGCTGTCCGGCGCGGTCGGGTACACCGTGCGCGTGCTGCCGCACAACGATCTGCTGGCTTCCGACGCCGAGTTCGGGCTGGTCTCCGCTCCGAGCGCCTGACTCCGGTGGCGCCGGTCACGGTGGCGCCGCCGCGGGTGTCGCGGGCAGTGAACCGTCGGCTACCGTGCCCTTGGCCCGCCCCGAATCGTTCCCGCACTGGAGTCACCCATGGTCACCGACGTTCTGCACCGGACCCGAGGACGCCTCGACGGATACTTCGGGGTTCGCTCGACCGGCTCGACCGTCAAGCGCGAACTCATGGCGGGGACGGTCACGTTCCTCGCCATGTCGTACGTCCTCGCGGTCAACCCCGCCGTGCTCGGCGACCAGGGCGCGCTGGGTGACAAGGGCATCCCGATGCAGGCGGTGTTCACCGCGACCGCCGTCGCCGCTGTATTCGGCACGCTGGTCATGGGGCTGTGGGCGCGATATCCGATCGCGCTCGCGCCGGGCATGGGACTCAACGCCTTCTTCGCCTACACGGTGGTGCTCGGCATGGGGATTCCCTGGCAGGTCGCGCTGTCGGGCACGTTCCTGTCCGGCGCCATCTTCTTCGTCTTGGCGGTGACGCGGATTCGCGAACGCATCCTCAACGCGATCCCGATGCAGTTGAAGCTCGCCGTGGGCGCAGGCATCGGATTGTTCGTCGCCTTCCTCGGCTTGAAGAACGCCGGGATAGTGGTGAACAGCGAGGCGACGCTGGTCACCCTGGGCGATTTCACCAAGGGCACCACCTTGCTCGCCCTGTTCGGGTTGCTGGTGACCGTGGTGTTCCTCGTGCGCGGCTGGCACGGCGCCGTGCTCTACGGCATCGTCCTGACCACCCTCGTCGGCATCGTCAGCGGCTTGGTCGCGCTCCCCAAAGGCTTGTTCGCCGCGCCGCAGGGGCTCGAGCAGACCTTCGGTCAGGCGATCGTCCATCTGCCCGACGCGTTCACCGGTCAGATGGTCGTGGTGGTGCTGACCATGCTGTTCGTCGATTTCTTCGACGCATCCGGCACGCTGATCGGCGTCGCGAACCAGGCCGGGCTGCTGGACGAGAACGGTAAGTTGCCGCGCGCGGCGAGCGCGCTGGCGGCGGACTCGGTGGGCACCATGGCGGGTGCGGTCATCGGCACCTCGACCACCACCGCCTACGTGGAATCGACCGCGGGCGTCTCGGCGGGCGGACGGACCGGGCTGACCGCCGTCACCACGGCGGGCTGGTTCTTCGTGGCCATGTTCTGTTTTCCGATCTTCGCGGTCGTCGCGGGTTCCAGCGAGGTGACCGCGCCCGCGCTCATCGTGGTCGGCATCCTGATGGCCCGCTCGCTGGGGCAGATCGACTGGAACCGCCTGGAGTACTCGGTGCCCGCGTTCATCACCATCGTGATGATGCCGCTGACGTACTCCATCGCCAACGGCCTGGCCATGGGGATGCTGCTGTACCCGGTGGTCATGGCGGCCAAGGGCCGCGTCAAGGACGTGCATCCGGCGATGTGGGCACTGATGCTGGTGTTCCTCGGCTACTTCTTCTTCCTCGCGGAATGACTTTCCGCTCGCCCGAGCGCTGAACCATCCTTCCCGCCCGACCGTGGAATAGACCGAGAGGTTGGGCAGTTGCCCCCGTTCGTGCGATAATCGGACCGCAGTCCGCTTTCTTCGCCGAAGTAACGATCATGTCCGGGAACGACAGCGCAGGGATGAGGACCACCATGACTTTCAAATCCGTACTCGAAAGAACCGGAACCGATTCCGACCTGGACCGAATCGCCCCCGACATCGGCCTGCTGGTCGTGCGAGTCGTCTTCGGTGGCCTGCTCGCGGCGCACGGCGCGCAGAAGCTGTTCGGCTGGTGGGGCGGGCCCGGTCTGCAAGCCAACGCCGACGGCTTCGAGAAGATGGGCTACAACCCGGGCAAGGTGTTCGGGACGCTGGCGGGGCTCAGCGAACTCACCGGCGGCCTCCTCCTGCTGCTCGGTCTGCTGACGCCGCTGGCCGGAGCGATCGTGCTGGGCACCATGATCAACGCGATCAACGCCACCTGGGCCGGTGGCCTGCTGGGCGGTTACGAGATGGGCCTGCTGTTCGCGGTGGTCGGCGCGGCGCTGCCCTTCACCGGGCCGGGCAAGTTCTCGTTGGACGCCGGGCGTCCGTGGGAGCGCCACGGATTCGTGTGGGGTGTGGGAGCGCTGATCCTCGCCGTCGTCGCGGGCGTGCTCACGTTGATCCTGAAGTGGGTGCTCTGAGCCCGCCGCGCAGACGGATTCGCGGCGCTCGCGTTGCCGGCCATGCTGTTCGAGGTGGCGTGGTGGCCGTGCGCCGTTGTCACACCTTCGCCGCGGCGGCCAGCCTGCTCAGTGCTTTGACCACGACCTCAGGGTCGGCTGTCTCCCAGTACGGCGGCAGCGACGCGCGCAGGTATCCGCCGTAGCGAGCGGTCGCGAGGCGGGAATCGAGGATGGCCACCACCCCGCGATCGTCGACGCTGCGCAGCAGGCGGCCGGTGCCCTGCGCGAGCAGCAGAGCCGCGTGGTTGGCGGCCACGGTCATGAAGCCGTTGCCGCCGCGCATCTCCACGGCGCGTTGCCTGGCCGCCAGCAGCGGATCGTCCGGGCGGGGGAAGGGGATGCGGTCGAGGATCACCAGACTCAGCGACGGTCCCGGCACGTCGACGCCCTGCCACAGCGACAGCGTGCCGAACAGGGAGGTCTCCGGGTCGTCGGCGAACTTGCGGACCAACGCGCCCGTCGCGTCCTCGCCCTGGCACAGCACCGGTGTGTGCAACCGTTCGCGGAGTGCGTCGGTGGCCGCGCGGGCGGCGCGCATCGAGGAGAACAAGCCGAGGGTGCGCCCGCCCGCGGCCGTGATGAGTCGCTCGATCTCGTCCAGGTAGGCCGGTGCGAGCCCGTCGCGGCCCGGCGCGGGCAGGTGTTTGGCGACGTAGAGGATGCCGGACTTGGCATGGTCGAACGGTGAGCCGACATCGAGCGAACTCCAGCGCACGCTGTCGGCGTCCGACGGCGCCTGCGCGCCGTTCGCGGTGGCCGGGTCGGTGCGATTGCCCGACTGCGCGGGCAGGCCCCAGGTGACCGCGAGGCCGTCGAACGAGCCGCCGATCTGCAACGTGGCGGAGGTGAGCACGACGGTCGCGGCGCCGAAGAGCCTGCTGCGCAGCAGCCCGCCCACCGACAGCGGCGCCATCCGCAGCGACCGGCGCACAACACCCCGGATCTCGTCGGCGGCAAGCCAGATGACGTCGCGGCGGGCGGCGGGATCGGGCTCGTCGAACGCCGTCAGCGCGCGGACCGCGCTGTCGTGCACCTCGTCGAGCGCGGCCAAGGCCATGGTGCGGGCGGCGGAACTCTCCGGGTCGCCCTGCGCGGTGGTGCTGCCAGGGGGCGCGAGCGCGGTGCGCGCATTCCACGCGCCGTCGCGGACCAGGGCCAGTACCGGCGCCACGCCGTCGGGCAGGGTGTCCCACCGGGCGGCGGGCAGCTCGTCCAGCACGGTGTGCCAGGCCTCCGCGGCGCCCTCCAGGCGGTCGATCTCCTGCTCGTCGATGAGCTTGGCGCAACGCCGGGCCGCCGCGCTGATCGCGGCGGAGGTCAGTTCGGCGGTTGCCACGCCGGTGACCCGGTCGACCAGCTCGTGCGCCTCATCGATGACCACGACGTCGTGTTCGGGGAGCACCTGGATGCCGCTGATCGCGTCGATGGCCAGCAGCGCGTGGTTGGTCACCACCACGTCGGCCTGCGCCGACTCGGTTCTGGCGCGCTCGGCGAAGCAATCCTGGCCGAAGGAGCAACGCGACTTGCCCAGGCATTCCCGCGACGACACGCTCACCTGCCGCCAGGCCCGATCGCTCACGCCGGGAGCGAGTTCGTCGCGGTCGCCGGTGTCGGTGTCGGAGGCCCATTCGTTGAGCCGTTGCACTTCGCGACCGAGGCGCGAGATCGCGAACGCGTCGAACAACTCCGCTTCGGCGGGCTCGTCCGGTACGGCGCTGTTGATCTTGTTCAAGCACAGATAGTTGTTGCGGCCCTTGAGGATCGCGAACTTCGGCGTGCGCCCCAACGGGCCGCTCAGCGCCTCGGCCAAGCGCGGAAGGTCACGGTCGACCAGCTGACGTTGCAGCGCGATCGTGGCCGTGGAGACCACCACCGTGCGGCCGGTGCGCACGGCGTGGCGCAGGCTCGGCACCAGATACGCCAGCGACTTGCCGGTGCCCGTGCCTGCCTGTACGGCGAGGTGCTCCTTGGTATCGATCGCGTGGTCCACCGCCGCGGCCATCGCCACCTGCCCGGCGCGCTCCTTGCCGCCCAGCGCGTGTACGGCGGTGGCCAAAAGATCGGATACGGGGGGCAGTTCGGGCACGCGAGCAGCCTACTCGGCGCCTCCGACAGGGCAGGGCGGTCGCGGAGACCGGACGGTCTATCGGGTGATGCCGCCTTCCAGGCCGATGCCGGCCCCGCGCATGCGGTCCAGTGCGAGGGCGACCGTTTCGGGTGCGACACCCGCGGTGAGATCGAGCAGGACGCGGGTGTGAAAACCCTCGATGCGCGCGTCCAGCGCGGTGGCGCGCACGCAGTGATCGGTCGCGATGCCCACCACGTCGACGGCGTCGACGCCGCGGTCGTGCAGCCAGTCGGCCAGCCCGGTGCCGTCCTCGGTCGTGCCCTCGAACCCGGAGTAGGCCGCTGAGTACGCGCCCTTGGCGAAGACCGCATCGATGGGTTCGGTGTTCAGGGCGGGGTGGAAGTCGGCGCCCGGCGTGCCGACCCGGCAGTGCGGCGGCCAGCTGTCGATGTAGTCGGGTGCGTCGGAGAAATGCGCACCGGGATCGATGTGATGATCGCGGGTGGCCACGATCGCGCCGTAGTTCGCCGCCGCGAGGTGCTCGCTGATCCGGGCCGCCACGGCGGCGCCGCCGGCGACCGCGAGCGAACCGCCCTCGCAGAAATCGTTCTGGACGTCGACGATTATCAGTGCCCGGGTCATGGCGACCTCCCGCGATGTGGCTGAACAACTATTTCGAATTCTGCCGCTCGGTCGGACGCTCGTTCAGCCGACTCGCGGGAAATTCGCACGCTCGCGATGTAAACGCGGCCTGCGCTCCCGGTGATTACCGGGTGCCCCTTTCGTCGGCGGCCGGATGCGCCGCCCTCCAGCACGGAGACCCTCATGAGCCCTGCCAGACTGTTCCGCAGCGTATTCGTCGCCACCACCGTGTTCCTGGCGGTCTTCTTCCTGCTCGGCTCCCGCCCCGCGGAGCCGTCGGCATGGGTGTGGTTCGGGATCACCGGAGTGGTGTTCGCGCTGCTCTTCGCCGCCGGGTTGCGGCTGGTGACCCGCGTCGACGAGCGCAGGCGCTGACCTCAGACGAAGGTGGTCAGCACGGCGGGTTCCCCCGCCGACAGCTTGAGGCCCTCCCACGGCAGGCTGATCAGCCCGCGCGCGACCAGGTCGCGGCTCTCGGCGAGGGTGGGCAGGTCATCGACCTGCTTGCCCTCCCGGATCAAGGGGACCAGCAGCTCACGGCATCGGAAGCCGTTGCGGGGCGGCATCGGCCCGGCCGCCGGATAGACGATCTCCTCGACGATCGTGCCGGTGTCGCGGGCCAAGCGGAGCGCCTTCTTCGTACCGCCACGAGACTGCTTGTGACTGCTGCGTTTGGCGACCGGCACCCCTTCGACTTCGACCAGCTTGTAGACCATCCCGGCCGTCGGCGCGCCGGAGCCGGTGACCAGTGCCGTTCCGACACCGTAGACGTCGACCGGCTCGGCGCGCAGCGCGGCGATGGCGTACTCGTCGAGATCGCCGGAGACCACGATGCGGGTCTTGGTGGCCCCGAGCGCGTCGAGCTGGTCGCGCACCTGCCTGGCCAGGACACCGAGATCGCCGGAGTCGATCCGCACGCCGCCCAGCTCTGTTCCCGCGACCTCGATCGCTGTCGCGACGCCCCTGGTGATGTCGAAGGTGTCCACCAGCAGCGTCGTCCCGACTCCCAGCGTCTGCACCTGGCTGCGGAACGCTTCGGCCTCGTGCGCCCCGTCGGGGCCGCTGTGCAGCAGGACGAACGCGTGCGCGCTGGTGCCCGCCCCCGGAATCCCGTAGCGGCGCACCGCCTCCAAGTTCGAGGTGGCGTCGAAACCGGCGAGATACGCGGCGCGGGCGCAGTCCGCGGCGGCCAGCTCGTGGGTGCGCCGCGAGCCCATCTCGATCATCCGGCGGCCGCCCGCGGCGCTGACCATCCGCGCCGCGGCGGCCGCGATCGCGCTGTCGTGATTGAGAATCGAGAGGACCAGCGTCTCCAGCACGACGCATTCGGCGAAGCTGCCGCGCACCGAGAGGATCGGGGAGCCTGGGAAGTACAGCTCGCCCTCTGGATAGCCGTCGATGTCGCCGGTGAATCGGTAGTCACGCAGCCAGTCCAACGTCCGCCGATCTGAGAACGAGGCGGCGACGGACAGTTCCGCATCGCCGAACCGGAACTGCCGTAGCGCGTCGAGTACCCGGCCGGTACCCCCAACGACGCCGTAGCGGCGACCGTTTGGCAAACGTCTAGCGAACACCTCGAAGGTGCACTGCCGATGCGCCGAACCGTCGGCGAGCGCCGCGGCGAGCATGGTCAGTTCGTACTGGTCGGTCAGCAGTGCCGTGCTGGTCACGCCGTCACGCAGGTCCACGCTGTCACTGTAGACAGAACGGTCGGCTCACGCCGTCCGGCATCGGCCCGGTGAACCGGCGAAAACCCGAATCGGGGCTGCGTGGGTGTTGTTTATCCGGTGTCGAGTCGTACCCTTGACCCTATGGCCTTGTGCAACACAGTCCGGGGTGACGTCGTTGTGGACGCCGCGAACGCGACATTGTCGGCGGCACAGGCGACACCCGAAGCGGTGGAGTACACCGAGATCCTGGAGGCGGAGGACCGCCCGTGGGTGACCGTGGTTTGGGACGATCCGGTCAATCTCATGCACTACGTCACGTATATCTTCCAGAAGCTTTTCGGCTACAGCAAAGCGAAGGCGACCGAGCTGATGCTCAAGGTCCACAACGAGGGCAAGGCGGTGGTCTCGTCCGGTTCCCGCGACAAGATGGAACACGATGTCCAGCGGCTGCACGCCGCGGGACTTTGGGCCACCATGCAGCGGGACGACTGACCAGCGCGACTACCCTGACGCCGTGCGCAAGTGGAGCAGGAAGAACTCGCTGAGCGGTCTCAAACTGCGATCCGAAATGGACGCACGTGAGGCCAACGTGCTTCGGTCCCTGGTCGGTGCGGTCTCCGGGCTGCTCACCGAGCGCGCCGGGTCGGCGCCCGACGACGACTTGGCCGCCCTCACCGGACTGCGATCCGGCAACACCGTCCCGCCGGAGGATCCGCGGCTGCGCAGACTGCTGCCGGACTTCCACCGCAACGAGCCCGGCTCGCCGGACGCCGAACGCGCCGACCTCAACAGCGCGCTGCGCGGTCTGCACGAGCCCGACATCATCGACGCCAAGCTGGCGGCGGGCTCGGTCGTGCTGGACACCGTGCCGAGCGCGGGCGGCAAGATCGTCATCACCCCCGAGCAGGCCGACGCGTGGTTGACCGCGCTCACCGACGTGCGGCTGGCGCTGGGCACGGTGTTGAACATCGATGCCGACACGCCCGACCATCTCGATCCCGACGATCCGCGCGCCCCGCACCTGGACGTATACCACTGGCTGACCTGGATGCAGGACTCGCTGCTCCAGGCGCTGGCTCCCTGACCGGCCGCGCTGCGATGATCGGCGCGAACCGACCAGCAGTCCCGCGCCGTGAGGAGTACCGATGGTGAATGCCGAACCGGGTGAACGCAACTCGCTCACCGATGTGCCCGGCGTGCTGGTCGGTCATCATCACGTCCTCGATCCGGACGCCACGCTCGGTTCCGGATCGGCGACGGGATGCACGGTGGTGCGCGTGCCGGGCGGCGCGGTGGCGGCGGTCGACGTGCGCGGCGGCGGGCCGGGTACCCGTGAGACCGATCTGCTCGATCCGATGAACACCGTCCGGCAGATCGACGCGATCCTGCTCACCGGCGGCAGCGCCTTCGGGCTCGCCGCGGCCGACGGCGTGATGCGGTGGCTGGAGGAGAACGGCGCGGGCATCGTGATGGACCCGGCGGACCCGAGCCGGGTGGTGCCCATCGTCCCCGGCGCGGTGATCTTCGATCTTCCGGTCGGCGCGTGGGAGATCCGTCCGACCGCCGAGTTCGGCTACCGGGCCGCCGCGGCGGCGGACGTCGACTTCGCTCGCGGTTCGGTCGGTGCGGGCGTCGGCGCGCGCGCCGGTTCGATCAAAGGCGGGATCGGCACGGCGAGCATCGTGCTCGGTGATGGCGTGGCCGCGGGAATCACCGTCGCGGCGCTGGTCGTGGCGAATCCGGTCGGCTCGGTGTTCGATCCCCGCACGGGGTTGCCGTGGGGGTGCGGCACCGATGGGCCCGACTTCTTCGGTCTGCGGCAGGCGACCCAGGAGCAACTGGCGGCGGCGAACGCGCTGCCGGTGAAGGGCACCGTGCTCAACACCACGATCGGCGTCGTGGCCACGGACGCTCCGCTCGATCCGGCCGGATGCAAGCGCGTCGCTGCCACCGCGCACGACGGGCTGGCCAGGGCGATCCGTCCCGCGCACTCGCCACTGGACGGGGACACCCTCTTCGCGCTCGCCACCGGAACGGCGGAGGAGAGCGGCGACTTGCCGTTGCCACCCGCCTTCCCCGCCGATCTGCTTGTCCTGGACCAGATCTGCACCGCCGCCGCCGTCTGCGTCGAACGCGCCATAGTCGACGCGATCCGCTCGGCGCACCCAGTGGCCGGCATCCCGGCCTACAACGACCTGTTCGGTGCTTGAACAGGCGATGCCGGGAACCGGGGGACCGGGCGAGGTCGCCGGGGGAATAGCCGAATATCCTGGCTCGTTGTCGACTGCGATGGGTCGGCGTTGTGGAAAGGTGTGCGACTCGTGCTGGTGATCAGGGCCGACCTCGTGGAGGCGATGGTGGCGCACGCGCGCGCCGATCACCCCGATGAGGCCTGCGGTGTCATCGCGGGGCCGGAGGGCTCGGATCGTCCGGAGCGCTTCATCGCCATGGTCAACGCCGAGCGTTCCCCCACGTTCTACCGCTTCGACTCCGGCGAGCAGTTGAAGGTGTGGCGCGCGATGGACGACGCCGACGAGGCGCCGGTCGTCATCTACCACTCGCACACCGCCACCGAGGCCTATCCGAGCCGGACCGACGTGTCGTACGCCTCCGAGCCGTTCGCGCACTACGTGCTGATCTCCACCCGCGATCCCGAGCAGCACGAGCTGCGCAGCTACCGGATCGTCGACGGCGAGGTCACCGAGGAGCCGGTGCGGATCGTCGACGCGTACGAGAACTAGACCGATGCCTGTTCGCGAAACCGAGGAGTACCCATGCCGGTAACCGTCTCCATTCCGACCATCATGCGCGGCCTCACCGGAGGTGAGAAGCGCGTGCAGGCCGAAGGCGCCACGCTGTCGGCGCTGATCGACGACCTCGAGGCCAACCACCCCGGGCTCGCCGAGCGCCTGCTGAAGGACGGCAAGCTGAACCGCTACGTCAACATCTACGTCGACGACGAGGACGTGCGCTTCGCGGGCGGGCTCGCCGCCGAAGTGCCCCAGGACGCCAGCGTCACGATCCTGCCCGCCGTCGCCGGAGGCTGACCCGTCCCGTGGCGCGTTACGAATCGCTGATCGCGACTCTCGGCAATACCCCGCTGGTCGGGCTGCGCACCCTGTCCCCGCGATGGGACGGTGACGATCACGTGCGGCTGTGGGCCAAGCTGGAGGATCGCAACCCCACCGGCTCGATCAAGGACCGGCCCGCCCTGCGGATGATCGAGCAGGCCGAGGCCGACGGGCTGCTTCGGCCCGGTTGCACGATCCTCGAACCCACCAGCGGCAACACGGGCATCTCGCTGGCCATGGCGGCGAAGCTCAAGGGATACCAGCTGGTCTGCGTGATGCCAGAGAACACCTCGGTGGAGCGGCGGCAGTTGCTCACCATGTTCGGCGCCAGGATCATCGATTCCCCGGCCGCGGGCGGCTCCAATCAGGCCGTCGCGCTGGCGAAGAAGATCGCCGCGGAGAACCCCGACTGGGTGATGCTCTACCAATACGGCAATCCGGCGAACACGGCGGCGCACTACGAGACGACCGGCCCGGAGATCTTGGCCGACCTGCCCGAGATCACCCATTTCGTCGCGGGTCTCGGCACCACGGGCACGCTGATGGGAACCGGCCGCTTCCTGCGGGAGAAGGTGCCCGGCATCAAGATCGTGGCCGCCGAGCCGCGTTACGGCGAACTGGTCTACGGCCTGCGCAACATCGACGAGGGATTCATCCCCGAGTTGTACGACGAGAGCGTGCTGACCACCCGTTTCTCGGTCGGCCCGTACGACGCGGTGAAACGCACTCGCGAACTGGTGCTCGAAGAGGGCATCTTCGCCGGGATCTCCACCGGCGCCATCCTGCACGCCGCGCTCGGCGTCGCCCGCAAGTCGGTCAAGGCGGGCACGCGCGCCGACATCGCGTTCGTGGTCGCCGACGGCGGATGGAAATACCTGTCGACCGGGGCCTACGACGGCACGCTCGAAGAGGCGGAAGAGCGGCTCGACGGCCAGCTCTGGGCCTGATTCCCGGCCGCGCCGGTACCCTCGGTGAGGCGGGGCCACGTCCCCGCCACGGCGAGGAGGTGGCCATGACCGGCGCGGGACTCGGACCGTCGTTCGACCCTGATCGGCTGGCGGCGCTTCGTGCGCAGCTGGGCAAGCCCGTCGGTGTGCCCACACCGCCCGCCGCCGGAGGCTTCGCCGCGATCAAGCAACTGTGGTTGCGGGCCGGAGTGCTGATCGCCGGATTCGTGGGAGTGCTGTACGGCGTCGAAGGGGTCGACACCGCCGTCGGCGGACGGCTCGACCACGCGGGCATCGAGCCGCGCCGTGCCGACGGGCTGACCGGCATCCTGTTCGCCCCGTTGCTGCACGGCGGCTGGGCGCATCTGATCGGCAACACGCTCCCGGTGCTGGTGCTCGGCTTCCTGGTCCTGGTGACCGGCATCGGCCGCGGGCTGGCCGCGACCGCGATCATCTGGCTCGGGGCCGGGCTCGGCGTCTGGCTCACCGGGGCGACGGGAAGCACGCATATCGGCGCATCGTCGCTGGTGTTCGGCTGGCTGACCTTCCTCATCTCCCGTGGCTGGTTCGCGCGCAACGTCGGGCAGATCGTGCTCGGTCTCGTGGTGCTGGCCCTCTATGGGTCGCTGCTGTGGGGCGTTCTCCCGGGACAGCCCGGAATCTCTTGGCAGGGGCATCTATTCGGCGCGTTGAGTGGATTGCTGGCGGGCTGGGTACTCTCTGGAGATGCACGACGAAACCGCCGCGGGGACCGAGCCGGAATCGGCGCGTCGCCGCGGTGAGCTGGCGGCCCGCCGGAAATGTGGGGGGATCCTTTCTTGAGTGAGAATTCCGCGTGGCAGCATGGGGGAATGCGCCTTACCGTCCTCGGGTGCTCGGGCAGTGTGTCCGGCCCGGACTCTCCCGCGTCGGGTTACCTGCTGACCGGCCCGGACATGCGGCCGACGGTGATCGATTTCGGTCCGGGAGTGCTCGGCGCGTTGCAGCGCCACGCCGATCCCGGTGAGGTCGACATATTCCTGACCCATCTGCACGCCGACCACTGCCTGGACCTGCCCGGTTTGCTGGTGTGGCGCCGCTACCACCCGACGCCCCCGGAGGGCAAGGCGATCGTGCGCGGCCCGTCGGACACCTCGTTGCGCATCGGCAACGCCTCCGCCGAGGTCGGCGGCGAATGCGACGACTGGTCGGATGTGATCGACATGCGGACCTGGGTCGAAGGCGAGTCCGTCTCGTTCGGGCCGGGGCACACCGTCACCGCGCGCCGGATGTTCCACCCGCCGGAGTCCTACGGTCTGCGGATCGTCACCGCCGCCGGACGCACTTTCGTCTACACCGGCGACACCGCGCTCTGCCCCCAGGTCCACGAACTCGCGCAGGGCGCAGACATCCTGATGGCGGAAGCGTCCTGGACTCACGACCCGGCGAATCGCCCTCCCGGCATCCACCTTTCGGGCACCGAGGCCGGCCGGATCGCCGCCGAGGCAGGCGTGAAGGAACTGCTGCTCACCCACATCCCCCCGTGGACTTCCCGCGAGGACGTGATCGCCGAGGCGAAAGCAGAGTTCACCGGCCCCGTGCATGCGGTGGCCCCCGGCGAAACCTTCGATCTCTGACCGAATCCCGGGTAAAGGCCGGGCATGGCGCGAACTTCACGAGCGGACCGGCGTCACCGGACTTGTGCACCCCGCGCGGCAGCACGCCGGTCTGCCGAATGCAGCGCCGATCCACGAGTCCGTACGTCCCCTTCGACGACCGATTCGCGAGCCAGTCACTGCACACCGCGTGCACCGGGTGGCGAACTGCGATATCGACGTGCCCAGCGCACCCCGGCCACGTCTTTCGAGCGAAGCGAGACCGAGCCTGTTCCGTTCGCGGCCCGGCTCGCGTGTGCGCGGCCGCCGCGTACGCGACGAAGGAGCAAGCGGCGGCCGCGCAGACGCGAGCCGTAAAGGGGCCGCGAACACGCCGCGACGAAGTCGCGGCCAATATCACGGCACGTAGCGCCGCAACCGCCTTGCCGCGAATTCCCTGAAGTACGAGAGCTTCTCGGCCGGGACGATGGCCGGGAGCAGGAAGTACCAGGCGCGCTCCATCCGGACCGCCATCTGGTCGATGGATTCGGTGCCGACGGCGATGATGTGCACGCCCGCGGCCATCTCCTGCCACAGCAGGCCGATGACCTCGGCGTCCAGGTCGGCGATCAGGTCACCCTGGGCGATGGCCCGTTCGGCGAGCAGCCGGTAGGTGTCGCCCCAGTTCTTGGCGATGTTGTCGCCTTGAGCGCCGCGGTAGTCGCCGATCTGGTGGGTCAGCTTCAGCATGGCGCCGACCATCGGGTCGTTCATCGATAGATCGGCGACGACGTAGGTGATGCCGATGCACGCCTCCAGCGCGGGCACTCGCGGATCGAAGAAGCCCTGACACGAGCTCGTCAACCGCTCGTTGCCCTGGTCGACCACCGCGCGCGCCAGCTCCTCCTTGGAGCCGAAGTGAAAATACAAGGCGCCCTTGGTCACATTGGACTGCGCGATGATCTCGCTCAGGCTCGCATTCGCATATCCCAAGCGCAGAAAGACATCGGCTGCGCCTGCCAGGACGGAGTCGCGGGTGATCTCCGCGCGCGCTTGCCTAGCCATCAGATCCGCCTGTCATCCCAAAACCAGCCATCCTGAAGTAGACCGACATCCCGAAGTTGACCGACTTACCGCCCGAACAGCACCCAAAGGATGGGTGAACCGTACCACCAGGCGCGCGTCCAGCAGCCAATTCGAGCATTCGGCGAGAGCCGTCGCGCAATTTGCTGGTTAACAATCCGGGTCACTCACCGGCGCCCGCGCGCCATTCCGAACTCAGCTGCGGATCGGCTTCCAGATGGCTCAGCCCGTTCCAGCACAGGTTCACCAAGTGGGCCGCCACAACTTCTTTCGAGGGTTTGCGCTCGTCCAACCACCAGGTGGCGGCGGTGGCGACCTGACCGACGAGCGCCTGCGCGTAGAGGGTGGACAGACTGGTGTCGAACCCGCGCCGCTCGAAATCTCCGGCCAAAATGTGCGCCACCTGATTGGTCGCTTCGTTGAGCAAACTGGAGTACCTGCCCTCGGCGGCCGCGGCGGGCTGATCACGCACCAGAATTCGAAACCCGTCGGTCCGTTCTTCGATATAGGTCAGCAGCGCCAGCGCGACCTGTTCGAGCCGGATGCGCGACCGGTTCTGGGTGAGCGAGGACGTGATCATGTCCAGCAGCATCGACATCTCCCGGTCCACGACGACCGCGTACAACCCCTCTTTGCCGCCGAAGTGTTCGTACACCACGGGTTTGGAGACCTGGGCGCGTTGCGCGATCTCCTCGATGGAGGTCGCGTCGTAACCGCGTTCGGCGAACAGCGCGCGCCCGATCTCGATCAGCTGCTGACGCCGCTGGGTGCCGGTCATCCGTGGCCGGGACACTCGATGCGACTCACCCGAAGACACCCCTGCTCCTCCGCCCTTCCCGCGTTGTTGCCGGTCGTGAGTGCCTCGACGGTTCCCTTCGACCCGACGGTCGCATGCCAGGACGGGACCGCGGGCGAGCCCGGCGATCTACCCTTGCGCGTGCCTGGTCAGCCGTCACATCGGGGCTCCGACGCACGACATCGACATTCGGATACCACTGTCCCAGACCCGTCGGTGGTCCGCTTCTCCGGGGCGAGGGGACGCGGGGCTCCGATGTGGCCGGTGTCCTATCGCGGCCGTCCGCCCGAGCGCTGCCCGGCCGAGGACAGGAGAGCTCCCGCGCTGGTCCGGCCCGAATACCAGATGCCGCGCGGGGAACAATTCGCGGGGAGGCGGGCGAGTATGCGAGGATTCATCCCGTGCCATGGCACAGCGGCGGGGGTTTCGCCAACCGCCGGTGTGGCAATCCGCCGTGGTGTAATGGCAGCACATCTGATTTTGGTTCAGAGAGTTCAGGTTCGAGTCCTGGCGGCGGAGCTCGAGAGCACGATGACTTATCGTTGGCCCGCACATCGCTGACCAAGCACGACGACGCCCAGCACGAGGACAGGCAGCCGAGGGAGATCCATGCCACAGCAGACCGCCGTCGTCGTTCTCGCAGCCGGTGCCGGGACACGAATGCGGTCGAAGACCCCCAAGGTCCTGCATTCGCTGGCCGGTCGGAGCATGCTCGCGCACGCGCTGCATGCGGCGAACGAGATCGACCCCGCGTACCTCATCACCGTGGTGGGGCACGATCGCGAACAAGTCGGCGCCGCGGTGGCCGCGGTGGCCGACGATCTCGGCCGGGAGATCACCCCGGCGATCCAGGAAGAGCAACTCGGCACGGGCCACGCGGTGCAGTGCGCGCTTGCCGCCCTGCCGGTCGGCTTCACCGGCGACGTGCTGGTCACCTCCGCCGACGTGCCGCTGCTGGACGGGCACACCCTGGCCGCGCTGCTCGATGAGCACCGCAGCTACGCCGAACGCCCCGCGGTCACCGTGCTGACCTTCGTGCCGCCGGACCCGAATGGTTACGGCCGCATCGTCCGCGACGCCGAAGGCCAGCTCGCCGAGATCGTCGAACACGCCGACGCCACCCCGGAACAGGCCGCGATCACCGAGGTCAATTCCGGCGTGTACGCGTTCGACGCCGCGATACTGCGCACCATGATCAGCCGCCTGTCCACCGCCAACGCCCAGCACGAGCTGTACCTGACCGACGTGCTGCGCCTGGCCAGGGAGGCCGGACACCCGGTGCACGGCGCACGCCTGGTCGACGCGGCCAAGGTCACCGGCGTCAACGACCGCGTGCAGCTGGCCTCGGCGGCGCGCACGCTCAACCGCTACATCCTGGAACGCCACATGCGCGCGGGCGTGACGATCATGGATCCCGCCTCGACCTGGGTGGACGCCAGCGTGCGCATCAGCAGGGACGCCGTGATCCTGCCCGGCGTGCAACTGCTCGGCAACACCGTCGTCGGCGAGGACGCCGAGGTCGGCCCGGACAGCACGCTCACCGACGTGGTCGTCGGCGACGGGGCGAAGGTGATCCGCACCCACGGCGAGGGCGCCACCATCGGCCCGAAGGCGACCATCGGCCCGTTCGCCTACTTGCGGCCGGGCACCATCGTGGGCGACACGGGCAAGCTCGGCGCGTTCGTCGAGACCAAGAACGCCTCGATCGGCGCGCACTCGAAGGTCCCGCACCTGACCTACGTCGGCGACGCCACCATCGGCGAGCACAGCAACATCGGTGCGTCGAGCGTCTTCGTCAACTACGACGGCGTGACCAAGCACCACACCGTCGTCGGCTCGCACGTGCGCACCGGCAGCGATACCATGTTCGTCGCGCCGGTGACGGTGGGTGACGGAGCCTACACGGCGGCGGGTACTGTACTGCGCAGAAACGTTCCGCCCGGAGCTCTCGCGGTGTCCGGTGGACCGCAGAAGAACATCGAGGGCTGGGTGCAGCGACACCGTCCAGGGACGGACGCGGCCCGCGCGGCGGCGGAAGCCATCGCGGCCAAGGAGATGTCGGGTCAGGCAATAGAGCAAAAGGATGGCAAACAGCAGTGACCGCGTCATGGATGGACAACCAGAAGAACCTGATGCTCTTCTCGGGACGCGCTCATCCTGAGCTGGCCGAGCAGGTCGCCAAGGAGCTCGACGTCCACGTCACGCCGCAGGTGGCACGGGACTTCGCCAACGGCGAGATCTTCGTCCGGTTCGAGGAGTCGGTGCGCGGCTCCGACGCCTTCGTCCTGCAGAGCTTCCCCGCGCCGCTGAACCAGTGGCTGATGGAGCAGCTCATCATGATCGACGCGCTCAAGCGCGGCTCGGCCAAGCGGATCACCGCGGTGCTGCCCTTCTACCCGTACGCCCGCCAGGACAAGAAGCACCGCGGCCGTGAGCCCATCTCGGCCCGTCTGGTCGCCGACCTGCTGAAGACCGCGGGCGCGAACCGGATCATCACCGTCGACCTGCACACCGACCAGATCCAGGGCTTCTTCGACGGCCCGGTCGACCACATGCACGCGCAGGTGCAGCTGGCGGAGTACGTCCGCACCAACTACAGCCTCGAGCACATCACCGTCGTCTCCCCCGACTCCGGCCGTGTACGCGTCGCCGAGAAGTGGGCCGACTCGCTGGGCGGCTCGCCGCTGGCGTTCATCCACAAGACCCGCGACCCGCTGGTGCCCAACCAGGTGAAGTCCAACCGCGTGGTCGGCGAGGTCGAGGGCCGCACCTGCATCCTGATCGACGACATGATCGACACCGGCGGCACCATCGCGGGCGCGGTCAGGGTGCTCAAGGACGCGGGCGCCGGTGACGTGGTCATCGCCGCGACCCACGGCGTGCTGAGCGAGCCCGCGGCCGAGCGCCTCGCCAACTGCGGCGCCAAGGAGGTCGTGGTGACCAACACCCTGCCGCTGAGCGAGGAGAAGAAGTTCCCCCAGCTGACCGTGCTGTCCATCGCGCCACTGCTGGCCCGCACGATCCGCGAGGTCTTCGAAAACGGCTCCGTGACCGGACTTTTCAACGGAAACGCATAGAGCTCTTACCGCGAGAACGGCGGCTCTACGGTCCGGGCCGCCGTTCTCGTGTCCCTGTTAGCCGCGGCGATCAATGGGGATACTGAGGGTATGGACCGTGATCCGTTGGAGACCGAGATGGGGGACGACGACCAGGAGGACGAGATCCGCGAGTATCAGCGCAACATCGAGGATCCGCCCGACGAACTGCGCATCCGTTACCACGAGGACGAGGACGACGGCAGGCTCGGCATCGATGACGAGCTGGACCAGGAGTGGACTACCCGGGACACCCTCGCCGAGGACGAGGAGGACGACCGGTCCGCCGAGGTGGCCGCGATCGAGATCATCGACGACGAGGATCTCTGAACCTGCTCCGTTCCCGACGCGCCTGTAGCAATCGGCTATGACGACACGCTCACCGTGGTAGGCATAGGTTGCGTGACCGGGACGACACGAGGAGGGTGCGATGAGCACGCCGAAGGATCCGGACCACACCGACGACGAGCAGCGGCCGCCGGAGTCACCGTCGTCGAAGCCGACCGGGGAGACCTCCGGTGACGAGCCTGCCCAGCCATCGACCGGCTCCGCCCCGGCACAGACGCCCGGTGGACGACCCACCGAGCATGATCCCGCCGCCGCGCGACCGCCGGAGCACGAGCCGGGTCCGGCCGATCAATGGTGGCAGTCGAGCGGCCCGCCGCCCGCGGGAGCGATGGGCGGTCAGTGGGGCGCCGAGCCCAGCGGCCAGCCCGCCGAACCCCGGCCTTGGGGCGCCAACGGCGGGGGTGAGCAGCAGTCCTGGGGCGCCGAACCCGCCGCGCCGGGGACTCCCTCGCCGGGTTCCGGGCCACAGCCTCCCGGCGAAACGACGCAGCGGTTCACGCCCGACGAGCACACGCAGTACGGTGCGGGCGGGCAACCGCCTTATCCGCCGAGCGGGCAGCCCGGTGACTTTCAGCAGCCGTATCCCCCTCAGCAGCCGTATCCGCCGACGGGGCAGCCTCAGTACCCGCCCGACGGTGGGCATGGCTATCCACCGTCCGGACCGCAGCAGCCGCAGTACGGCTACCCGTCCTATCCGCAGCAGGGGTACGAGCCCTATGCCACCCCGCCGAAGCAGCCGACCAGCCAGGTGTACTCGATCATCGGCTTCGTCTGCGCGATAACCGCGGTGCTGTTCTGCCCGATCTTGTTCGGCCCGGCCGGGATAATCCTGGGCATCATCGGGCGCAACAAGGGCGAATCGCTCGGCAAATGGGCAGCGATCGCGGCGGCCGTCGGAATGGTGATCGGCCTCATCGTGGGATTCGCCGTGTTCGGCGGAGACATCACGACGTAGATTTTCGGTATGCGTCTATCGGGTGACATCAGCGCGGCGGGTGTGCGGGCATGACCGGATTCGCGGGTTTCCCG
Source organism: Nocardia sp. NPDC004260 (assembly GCF_053603155.1). Taxonomy (NCBI): domain Bacteria; kingdom Bacillati; phylum Actinomycetota; class Actinomycetes; order Mycobacteriales; family Nocardiaceae; genus Nocardia; species Nocardia sp. NPDC004260. Next base: position 28,392 of record NZ_JBSGEZ010000001.1, read on the forward strand.
CTCGCCGGGCTGGACTTCTACGAAGACCTGGAGGCCGACAACTCCAAGGCGTTCTGGACCGCGCACAAGAAGATCTATGACGAGTCGGTGCTCGCACCCATGAAGGCGCTGGTGGCCGATTTGGAGCCGGATTTCGGGACCGCGAAAATCTTCCGGCCCTACCGCGACGTGCGGTTCGCCAAGGACAAGTCGCCGTACAAGACCGCCCAGGGCGCCGTGGTGCGCGCCGCGGCGGGCGTCGGCTGGTACGTCCAGATCAACGCCGGGGGTCTGTTCGTCGGTGGCGGTTTCTACCAGGGCTCGTCCGAGCAACTCGCGCAGCTGCGCGCCACCATCGACGACGAGGTGCGCGGACCGGAACTGGTGGTGATCCTCGCGAAACTCGCCGACGGGGGCTTCACCATCGGCGGCGAGAAGCTGAAGACCAAACCCAAGGGCTACGACGCCGACCACCCGCGCATCGACCTGCTGCGGCACAAGTCGATCACGTGCGGCCGGGAATTCGGCGCGCCCGCCTGGCTGGACACGCCGCGCACGGCGAAGGAAGTCCGCGCCGCCTGGGAGACGATGCGGCCGCTGGTCGAGTGGCTCGGGGCGGTGGTCGGCGGCGCCCCGTCGTGGTGAGCGCCGCCGATCGACACGTGGTCAGCGCCGCCCGGCGAGCAGCAGCGCGAAACGATCGTCCGGATCGGTCCACACGTGTCCGGTGGCGAAGCCCGCGTCGGTGAGTTCGGCTTCGAGGCGCTCGACGCGGAACTTGGCGGAGATCTCGGTGCGCATCTGTTCGCCACGCCCGAAGCGCACGGTGAGGTCGAGATCGCCGACCGCGACGGTCATGTCCTCGCTCGCCTCCAGCCGCATCTCGATCCACTCCCGTTCGGCGTCCCAGACCGCGACGTGCCGGAATTTCTCCGGCGCGAAGTCGGCGCGCAAGCGAGAGTTCAGCACGTGCAGGACGTTCCGGTTGAACTCGGCGGTGACGCCAGCCGCGTCGTCGTAGGCGGGAACGAGTACCGCCGGGTCGGTGACCAGCCCGGCCCCGAGCAGCAGTTGCTCCCCCGGCTCGAGCAAGTCGTGGATCCTGGCGAGGAACTCCGCCCGTTCCGCGGGGACGAGGTTGCCGATGGTGCCGCCGAGGAATGCGATCATCCGGCGTCCGCCGCGGGGGAGGTTGGCCAGCGTGTCGGTGAAGTCGCTGACCACACCGCGCACGGCGAGCCCAGGGAACTCGACCGCGACCTCGTCGGCGGCCGCCCGCAGCGCTGCCGACGAAACATCTTGCGGTACATATGTCTTCAACGGCCCGCGCGCGCTCAGAGCGGTGAGCAGCAGGCGCGTCTTCGCCGCCGACCCGGCGCCCAGTTCGACCAGTACCTCCGCTTGGGCGGCGTCGGCGATCTCGTCGACCACCCGTTCGAGCAGCGCGCGCTCGGTGCGTGTCGGATAGTACTCGGGCAACTCGGTGATCCGCTCGAACAGCTCGCTGCCCTTGGCGTCGTAGAACCATTTGGGCGGCAACCATTTCGGGTTCGCGGTCAGGCCCAGCCTGGCGTCCGAGCGCAGCGCGGTGTTCAGGTCGTCTTCGGTCAGGTGGATGTCCAGCGTGACTGCGGTCATGGCACCGGCCTTTCGGGTCAGAGGAGGGGGTCGACGGACAGCACGCCGGGCCTGGCGCTCACCAGGCTGCGGTCCGGGATCGACTGCCAGCGGGGATCGTCGTCGAACGGTTCGGAGGACACGAGTGCGAAATCGTCGGTGACCAGCACCGACAACGAGTGGTGGCAGGTGGTCGCCCACAGTTGCGCACCGTCGGAGAGCAGGAGGTTCAGGCGTGCTTCCGGCGCTCGGTCGAGGATCGCGGAGACGAGCAGCCGCAGCGCGGCCGGAGCCGCCGACCACTCGCCGTCCGGTGCGCCGGTCGACAGCAGATCGCACAGCAGCACCCACAGCGTCGCCGCGTCGGTGGCGGATTCGGCCTCCAGCAGCCGTGCCGGAGAGAACAGGTCCTCGGCGCCGAGTTCGGCCGCGACGACCGCGAACTCAGCCGCCACGCCGGTCAGGGTGCGGCGCCAGTCCGGCACCACGCCGTTGTGGCTGAACGCCCAGCGGTCGCGGGTGAACGGCGCGCACGCGGACCGTTCCACCGGCATGCCGACCGTCGCCGACCGCACCGCCCCGAGCACCGCGGCGGACTCCAGTTGCGGCAGCACCTCGTCCACGGCCGGGTCGGTCCAGATCGGCTCGGCGTTGCGGTAACGGCTGGCGGTGACCGTGTCGTCCGGCGTGACGCTCCACCAGGCGACGCCGAAACCGTCGGCGTTGATGGTGCCCCCGTGACGCATGTCGCGCGGCGCCCACGCCTGGGTGCGCAGCGAATGGGAGCCGAGGGTCAACATGTCGCCCACCCGCACCGGCGGGCCGACGTAACCCAGGTGTCTACACATCCGCACCCGCCGGGGCCGCCGTCGCCGGGCGCGGGCCGCTCGCCGCGGGACCGCGGCCACACCATCGCCCGGCACGACGGGCGTCGCTCACTCCCCTTCTCCGGGCCGCAGATCCCGCGCCAGGCGGAACCCGGCGAAGATCTGGCGACGGATGGGATGGTCCCAGTTGCGGAAGGTGCCGCGGCAGGCCACCGGATCGGTGCCGAAGGAACCGCCGCGCAGCACACGGTAGTCACCGCCGAAGAACACCTCGGAGTACTCCCGGTACGGGAACGCCCGGAACCCCGGGTACGCCTCGAAACCCGAAGCGGTCCATTCCCACACGTCCCCGATCAACTGGTGCACGCCCGCGGGGGACGCGCCGGCCGGATACGCGCCCACCTCGGCGGGTTCCAGATGCCGCTGCCCGAGGTTCGCGGTGGCGACGTCGGGATCCGCGTCGCCCCAGGGGAATCGGCGCGACGCGCCGGTGGCCGGATCGAACCGGGCCGCCTTCTCCCATTCCGCTTCGGTGGGCAGGCGCTTGCCCGCCCAGTTCGCGTAGGCCTGGGCCTCGAACCAGCACACGTGCACGACCGGCTGTCGCGGCCGCAGCGGGGTCATCACGCCGAACACCCGGCGCCACCAACGCCCGGACGGATCACGCTCCCAGAACTGCGGCGCGACCAGGCCCGCCTCGACGCGATGCGCCCAGCCGCGCTCGGACCAGAGTTCGGGGCGTTCGTAGCCGCCGTCGTCGACGAAGGCCAGGTACTGCTCATTGGTGACCGGCGCGGCGTCGATCGCGAAACCGGCCACTCGTACCGGATGGGCGGGGCGCTCGTTGTCCAGCGCCCACGGGTCGGTCGAGGTGCCCATGAGGAATTCCCCGGCGGGGATGACGACTTCCGCGCCCACCGCCGCCGTCGCGGCCGGGGCGTCCGCCGCCGAGAGCACGACGGCGCCGGTGCGCAACTGGTGGGTGGCCAGCATGGTCTCGTCGTGCTGCTGCTCGTGCTGGGCGATCATGCCGAAGGCGAATCCGTCGTCGATCAGCGGACGGCCGCGCAGATCGCTGCGCGCCAGCACGTCCAACACCTTGTCGCGTACGGTGCCGACATAGTCGCGCGCCTGGGCGGGATCGAGCAGCGGCAGTGTGGGCCGGTTCGCGCGGGCGTGTTTGAAGGCGTCGTAGAGTTCATCGATGTCGGCGCGCACCGGGTCGCGGCCGCCGACGTCGCGCACGAGCCAGAGCTCTTCCTGATTGCCGATGTGTGCCAGATCCCAGACCAGCGGGCTCATCAGCCGGGAATGCTGGGCCACGAGTTCGGCTTCGTCGACGCAGTCGGTGAGCGTGTGGGTACGCTGGCGGGCGCGCGTGAGAACGTCGGCGATCCGGTCCCTGAGCTGTTCGGTGCCGAAGTTGTCGGTCGGGGCGGGTTGGAAAGTGGTCACGAAAAACATCTCCGGGATTCATGGGGGTCGACGGCGGCGATTCGGCTGGCGGCGGCCCGGTGGGCCTGCGTGGCGCCAGGGCAGCGCGGCTGGTTCACGTGGCGACGCCCGGAAGCTGCGGGCTCGGGGCGTGTTCGATGTCGTCCTCGGTCGGGGTGCGACCGCGGTGACATCGTTCGGCGGCGGACTCGACGGCGCGGGCCGCCTCGTCGGTCGCGGTGTGTTCGGCCGCGAGGCGCAGCAGGGCGACCGCGCCCGCCCGGATGTCCGGATCGGCCAATCCGTAGCGGGCGGCATCGACCCAGCGGCCTGCCAGCGGCGCCGCGATCGAGCTCGCCTCCGCGACCACCGACGGGCTGGACATGAGCGCGTCGAACACGTGCACGGGAACGGTCCACGCGTCACCGGGCTGCGCGTCGATGTAGCGGACCTCCAAGTGGCCGGACGCGCGTACCGGCGGGAACAGCGTGGTGAGGTGATAGTCGAGATCGCCGGTGTCGGGGCGGCGGCCCACCTCGTCGTCCAGCGCGCCGGACAGCCAGTCGGCGAAGGTGGCCCCTGGCGGCGCGGACCATCCGTCGGCGTCGCCGCATTCCGCCGCACCATCGGGTCGGCGCACGCACAGCAGCGGCACGTCCAGCGCCCATCTGCCGTAGGCGGCCACCGGGTCGGTCCAGTCCAGCACCGGCGGACGGGTGCGCGTGTTGTCCAGCCGCAGCCAGGCCCGCATGCGCTGAGAGGCCCACGCTCCGGGCGGCGCGCCACGCAGGACGGGTGAACAGGCGAAGGCGGCAAGCAGGGCCGGGCCGACGGCGTACAGGGCGGTCCACCGCGCGGTGACGTCCGCACGGTCGGCGCCCGCGTCGACGCTGACCTGGGCGGCCGCGGTGTTGCACATCATCAGCTTGCCGAACGGCCCGATGCCGCCGAAGGAGCGCTCCATCGCGCGATAGCGCGGCAGCTGAAGCAAGCGTTTGGGACGGCGGTCCGCGTCGGCGGCGACGGAAACGGGGCGGATGGACCGGGATTCGAGAAGTTCCCGCAACAGGCGGGCATCATCGCGCAGTCGATCACACAGCTGCGCGGCAGCTTCGTAGGGAGCGCTGGAGAGTTCGATCTGACCACCGGGTTCGAGAGTGACCCGGCTGCCCCCCGGCAGCGCGAGCGCCGGCGAATCGGGGGCGATGGACCGTGGTGCGTACGGTCCGAGAGCGTCCGCCAAGGCGGACAGTTGGGGGCGCGGAGCGGCCGAAGGTCCGGACGCCGAACACTCACCCTGCACCGTGAGCCATTCGAGTTCGGCGCCGATCAGCGTGGGTGGTCCGAGCTTGAAGCACACCCCGCCGATATAGGCCTCCGCCGCCGCGCGGGAGGACAGTTCTCCCTGCTCGGTGGCACAACCGGCCGACTCAGGACTCTCGAGCGTGACCGCCATGCCAACCTCCAGTGGGCGTCGGGACGTTGTCCGCTGTTCTTCGGTTATCGCCATTCGGCGCGGTGATATTCCACTCACGGGCCGAAATTCGCGTGCGGCGATCCATCCAGCGTAGCCACGCGGACCGACAAGAAACCGACATGAAGCCGAACAATCGACCCGATAAGGTCGGCTCCATGCTGGATGACGTTCGCGTACGAGCCGACACTCCCGGATGCGTGTCCGGGCCGGAACCCGGACCCGTTTTCCTCGACAGCGCCGGGTCGTCGCTACCGCCGCGAGTCGTCACCGACACCGTCGTCGCGCATCTGCTGCGGGAAGCGGAGATCGGAGGTTATCGCGCCGCGAACGAGCGGCTCGACGATCTCGCCGACGTCAAGACCGCCATCGGCGCGTTGATCAACGCCGAACCCGAGAGCATCGCGCTCAGCGACAGCGCCACCCGATCCTGGGCGGACTTCTTCTACTCGGTCCCGCTCGCGGCGGGCGACCGCATCCTGATCTCCGAGGCGGACTACGCCAGCAATGCCATCGCCGCCTTGCAGCGCGCCCGCGCCACGGGCGCCACGGTGGAGCGGATCCCGAGCGACGGCAGCGGGCAGATCGACCTCGACGCGCTCACCGCGCTGGTCGACGAACGGGTCAAGTTGGTTTCGATCCTGCACGCGCCGACCAACGGCGGGTTGGTGAACCCGGCCGCGGAGGCGACCAGGGTCGCGCACTCGGTCGGCGCGCTGGTGCTGCTGGACGCCTGTCAGTCCGCCGGGCAGCTGCCCTTGGACGTGGCCGAACTCGGCGTCGACGCCTTGTCGGCCACCGGACGCAAGTGGCTGCGCGGCCCGCGCGGCACCGGATTTCTGTATCTGCGGCCGGAGTTGGCGCGCTCCATGGAACCAGGACGGCTCGACCTGCACAGCGCGGAATGGACCGGCCCGCACGACTACCGGCTCGCGCCCGACGCAGGCCGCTTCGAGTTCTGGGAGTGCGACGTCGCGGGCCGCCTCGGCTTGGGCGCCGCTGTGCGATATCTGCTCGAACTGGGCCCGGAGAACGTCTACGCCGCGATCGCGGCCCGCGCCGAGCACCTGCGCAAGGCGCTGCCGGAGATTCCCGGCGTCACCGTGCGCGATCTCGGCATCCGGCACAGCGGCATCGTGTCGTTCACCGTCGACGGCGTCGAGTCCGTCGAGGTGCGCGACCGGCTGCTGGCGCAGGACATCACCGTCACGGTCAGCCACGCGGGCTCGACGCTGCTGGACATGACCGGCCGCGGCCTGGCCTCCGTCGTGCGCGCTTCGCCGCACTGCTTCGTCGGTTTCGACGAGCTCGACCGTTTCGTCGCCGCGGTGGCGCAGCTGCGCGCCTGAGCCGCGAGCGCCACGGAACGGTCAGGCCAGGTGCACGGCCAGTGCCCTGGCCACCAGGGCCGCCGCGTCCGCTCCCGGGTCGACCAGGCGCAAGCTTCGATTGGCCTGGGTGGTGGCGATGCCGTGCACATTGGTCCACAGGGCGATCGCACGGTGGCGCGGGTCGATCGCGCCCGATTCCGCCGCCGCGCCGACCAGCTCGGCGAACCGCGCGAACAGCGGCAGGCTGACCGACCGTAGATTCTCGCCGGAGCCTTCGAGCAGGTCGTGCCGGAACATCAGCGTGAACATCTCCGGCCGCCGCGCGGCGAAGTCGATGTACTCGGCGCTCATCCGGGTGAGACGATCGCGCGCGGCCCCGGCGTCCACCGCGGCGAACCGGTCCGCGAGGTCGGCGAAACCCCGCGCCGCGATGGCGGCGAGCAGTGCGCGGTGGGTCGGGAAATACCGACGCGGCGCACCGTGCGAGACGCCAGCGGCCCTGGTGATGACCCGCAATCCCAGTCCCGCGGCGCCGACCTCTTCGAGCAGATCGACACCGGCGTCGACCAGACGATCTCGTAGCGACTCGCTCTCGGCCATGCGGACATTGTCTACACCTGTCGCCGTGTGACCGCACACCGGGTGTAGACACTGTCTACGAAATCGGGTAGACAGTGTCTACGCCCAATTTCCCAGGAGGTCTACGTGTGGTACCCGCTGTTCAAGTACGTCCTGCTCGGTCCGCTGCTGCGACTGCTGGGCAGGCCGACGGTCGAAGGACTGGAGAACATTCCGCGGACCGGACCGGTGATCATCGCGGCCAATCATCTCGCGGTGATCGACTCCCTCTACCTCGCGCTGGTCGTGCCACGGCGCGTGACGTTCCTGGCGAAGCAGGAGTACTTCACCGGAAAAGGCGTGCGCGGCCGGATCAACCGCTGGTTCTACTCGGTCTCCGGACAGGTGCCGGTCGATCGGACCGGCGGTGACGCGGCCGCCGCGGCGCTGGCCGCCGCCACCCGCATCCTGACGGACGGCGGGGCCTGGGCGATCCATCCCGAAGGCACCCGTTCCCCCGACGGCCGGATCTATCGCGGACGCACCGGCACCTTGCGGGTCGCCATGGCCACCGGCGCGCCGGTCGTTCCGGTGACCCTCTCCGGCACCGATCGGGTGAACCCGCGCGGCAGCCGTCTGCTGCGTTTCGGCAAGGTGCGTATCGCGTTCGGCGCGCCGCGTCGCTATCCGCCCGCCGAGCAGCGCCAGACGGTGCGCGCCGCGACCGACGAGTTGATGCGCGAACTGGCCGCCCGCTCCGGCCGGTGCTACGTCGATCGTTACGCCGCAACCTTTCCGGCCGCTGTTTCACGGCCCTGACCTGCGCCCCTGGAAATGGGGTTAACGCTGGGCCACTATGGCGTGATAGTCGGGGGAGGCCGGTTCCCGGCAACGGTTGGTGATGGAGGAGTTGGGACTTTGAGCAGATTCACCGACGAGATGTATGCGACCGCAGAGAACTCCGAGCGCGGCCTGGTGACCGGCGAGCCCGGCGCCCCGCTGCGGCGCACGTGGCCGGAGATCCACCGGCTCGCCCGGCGCATGGCGGGCGGGCTGGCCGAAGCCGGTATCGGGCACGGTGACGCGGTCGGCGTGCTCGCGGGCATGCCGGTCGACATCGCCCCGGCCTGCCAGGCCATCTGGATGCGCGGCGCGTCGATCACCATGCTGCACCAGCCGACTCCCCGCACCGATCTGGTGGTCTGGGCGCGCGACACCGAAACCGTGCTGACCATGATCCGGGCGCGGGCGGTCGTGCTCGGCGCGCCGTTCGAGGCGGCCGAGCCGCTGTTGCGCGAACGCGGCATCACCGTCGTGCGCATCGACCAGCTGCCCGGCGGCCCCGACATCGATCCGGTGCCCACCGCCGAGGGCGATATCGCGTTGCAGCAGTTGACTTCCGGCTCGACCGGCTCGCCCAAGGCGGTGCGGATCACGCACGAGAACTTTTTCGTCAACGCCTACGCCATGTTCGACCGGGTGAAATTCCAGCTCGCCGACGATGTGATGGTCAGCTGGCTGCCGCTGTTCCACGACATGGGAATGGTCGGATTCCTCAGTGTCCCTATGCAATTCGGTGCCGAAGTGGTGTGCGTGACGCCGCTGGACTTCCTCACCAAGCCGCTGCTGTGGGCCGAGCTGATCAGCAAGTACCGTGGAACAGTCACCGCCGCACCGAATTTCGCCTATTCGCTGCTCGCCCGGCGGCTGCGGCAGGCCGACGAAGGCGCGTTCGACCTCAGCAGCGTGCGGTACATGTGGAACGGCGCCGAACCGGTTGACCCGGACACCATGGAGGCCCTGGCCGCTGCCGGAAAACGCTTCGGGCTCAACCCGATGGCCCTCACCCCGGTCTACGGCATGGCCGAGACCACGCTCGCCGTTTCGATCCCCGACCCCGGGCACGGACAGGTGCTCGACGTAATCGACGCCGACCTGCTCGAGGCGATCGGCAAGGCGGTGCCCGTGCCGGAGGAGCACGGCCAACCGGCCAACATCCGGCGATTGCCCACCCTCGGCTATCTCGTCGACAACCTGGAGGGCCGGATCGTCGACAGCGAACGTCAACCGTTGCCCGCCCGCTCGGTGGGCGTGATCGAATTGCGCGGTCCCGCGGTCACTTCCGGCTATGTGACGGTGGACGGATTCCAATCGGCGCGGGACGACGAGGGCTGGCTGGACACCGGCGACATCGGCTACTTCACCGACGAGGGACTGATCGTGGTGTGCGGCCGGATCAAGGACGTCATCATCATGGGCGGCCGCAACATCTACCCCACCGACATCGAGCGCGCGGCGGCCAGGGTGGCAGGCGTCCGGCCGGGCAACGCGGTGGCGGTGCGCCTGGACGCGGGCCAGAAGCGGGAGAGTTTCGCCGTGGTGGTGGAGAGCGGCAGCCACCACGATCCCGACGAGGTCAAGCGCATCGAGCGCGAGATCGTGCACTCGGTGTTCGCGGAGGTCGGCGCGCGGCCACGCACCGTCACCGTGCTCGGCCCCGGCGCACTACCGAAGACGTCTTCCGGCAAACTGCGCAGGGCCGCGACCGCGATGCATCTGCCGCGCGGCTGAACACGTCCGGAGCGACGGTCATCGAACGGCTTTTCAGCGGTTGCCCCGCCGATCGGCACGACGTCCGACGGCTTGGACCGCCGGGAACCGTTCGGCGAAACCGCGCAGTAGCTCGAGTGCGCCGGTCATGGGTTTCCCGACCGTGAGCTCGTCTATTGTTCGGTACAACCGCTCTTCGACCTCGGCGACACGGGAGGAGAGCTGCTCTCCGGCAGGCGTCAGCGAGAGCGTGACTCGCCGACGATCGTCCGTCGCGGATTCTCGCTCGATGAGGTCCATGGCGACGAGGCGATCGACCAGCCTGCTGGGACTTCCACCGGTCTCGCAGACCAGAAGTTCCCCGAGTCCGGCCAGAGTCAGGGGTTGGTGGTCGGCCAGCACCCGCAGAACCTCGGCCTGAGAGGGAGTCAGCCCCAACGGCCGCAGTTCGGCCGCGAGCATTCGATTACCTTCTCGTTGGACAGCCAATACGAGGTAGCGCAACTCTTCGGCCTGCCGCATCGAAAGGCCTCCTCACCACGTGACTCGATGTATTGATGCCGTGTAATCGGATCACACGGCACTCACCGCCTGAGACCGGCCCCTCGCGACGGCGGACATCGGCCGAGCCACGAACACCCTCCCCCAGCGACAGTCCGGGTAGTACCGCGGCTGCGGCACTACCCGGCGCCGGATCCTTCCGACTCATGCGGGTGTGAAACTCGGCCGGGTCAGGCCGACCTCCTGGAGGAACTTCTCGACTGTCTGCGCGTAGGTTCGCGGATGAGAGAAGCGGAACATGTGTCCGGTGCGGTCCAAGACGACCTCGCGGGCGTCCGGGATTCCTTCGCGCAGAACTCTCGCGGCTTCCGGACCGATCAGCACGTCGTGCGAAGGAGTCAAAATCAGCGTCGGCACCTGGACCCGACCGAGACCAGCGGTGTAGTCGGCGTTCAGTGCGGCGACCGCGCGAGCGCCGAACGAGGATGCGGGCGTGTTCTCCAGGAAGAACTGGCGACTATCGCTTTTGCTCCAGCGGATCTGACCTCCGTTGTCATGCGGCGATGCCAGATTGTGAGCGTGCGCGCGAAGCGCCACCTGCCGATAGAGGGGGCCGCGCATCTTCCCCATCACACGCATGGCCGCCTTGAGCACCGGCGAGGAAATGGGATTGGCCGCGAATCCACCGGACAGGACCAGACCCCGCAGGCCCAGGGGTCGGCGCACCGCGAGCGCCAAGGCGACATTCGCCCCGAATGAGTCCCCGACCAGCACGTACTCATCCAGATCCGCCACTTCGGCGGCGACCGCGTCGGCATAGGTTTCCATGTCCGCCACATCCTCGGGCAGTCGCATCGTGCGCATGGGCCGGTCGGCCAGCGGGACGAGCTGTTCGAGCTCCCACGGTGCGCCGGAGAAACAAGGAACGAAAACAAGCGTTGGATTACTCATGCCATTAGATTACACGACATACATGTCGTGTAATCTAATATGCGCGCAGCGTCACACCCATGCGCCCAACAGGGTTGAATGTCGCGCAATTTAATGACACGACATGCATTAGCGGATACGTGTCCCCCGATCGGATGCGGTGGACGCCATGGGTGCGATCGACGTTCGCGATCCCTGGTAGAGCCGGAAGGTCCGCGCAGCCGCGACTCGCGGTCACCGAAGCCGCCGTCATCGGTGTCCCGAACAGTGGATTATCGCGAAGTACTGGCAGCCTTCGTCGCCGAGGTCGGCAAGGAAGCCCGCGAGCCGGGGACGTCGCAGGACGATCGCACCCCTGCCGTGATGATGCGGCCGAGTTCTGGCGAAGACCGACCCGTTCTGGGCGGATAGCGCTTGCGGCTCAGTGCAACTGGTTCTGCGCGGTCTCCAGCCCGACGCGCAGCAGCAGTTCCACCGCGTCGGCGGCCTGCTCGATGATCACCGGGACCTCTTTGCGCTCCGGCGTGGAGAACGGCTTCAACACGTAATCGGCCGGGTCCTGGCGGCCCGGCGGACGGCCGATGCCGATGCGGGTGCGCAAGTAGTCCTTGGTGGTCAGGGCGCTGGAGACGGAGCGAAGTCCGTTGTGCCCGCCCTCACCGCCGCCGCGCTTGAGCCGGATGGAGCCGAACGGCAGGTCGAGTTCGTCGTGCACGACGATCACCTCGGTCGGCGGCACGGAGAAGAAATTCGCCAGCGCGGCCACCGGCCTGCCGGACAGGTTCATGAACGAACGCGGCTTGGCGATCAGCACCTGGCGCCCGTCCAGCCGCGCCTGCAGCAGGTCGGCGCCGGATTTCTTGTGTACACCGAAACGGCCGCCGACGCGCTCGGCGAGCACGTCGGCGACCAGGAAACCGACATTGTGCCGGGTGCGCTCGTATTCGGGACCTGGATTGCCCAGTCCGACGACGAGCGCGGGCCCGGCGGACGATTCGGTACTACTCAGCGCTCTCGCCCTCGGCCTCGGCCGCACCCTCGCCCTCGACGGGCTCGGCAGCCGGGGCGGCGATGACGTTGACGATCAGGGTCTCGGCATCGGCGGCCAGCTCGACGCCGGCGGGCAGCTCCAGCGCGCCCGCGGTGATCTGGGTGCCCGGCTCGGCGCCCTCGACGGAGACCTCGATGGCCTCGGGCAGCTTCAGCGCGTCGGCCTCGATGGAGACGGTGGTGGCTTCCTGGGTGATCAGGGTGCCCGCGGCGGCATCGCCGACGACGGTGACGGGCACATCGGCGGTGACCTTCTCGCCGCGCTTGATGATCAGCAGGTCGGCGTGCTCGATGTAGCGGCGGATCGGGTGCACCACGACGGATTTGGTCAGCGCGAGCTGCTTCTTGCCGTCGATGACGAGGTTCAGCACCGCGTTGGTGCCGTGCTCACGCAGGATGGCGGCGAAGGCCTGGGCGTTCACCGACAGATGCTGCGGGTCGGCCTGGTGGCCGTACAGTACGGCCGGGACGTTGCCCGCACGACGGGTGCGGCGCGCGGCACCCTTGCCGAACTCGGTGCGTACGGATGCTTCGAGAAGGTTGACGTCGGACATGACTGGATCTACTCCTACGGCTCTTCCGGGCTGGTCAGTTACACGTCAGGGGTGCTGCACACCTGACGGATGGTCTATTCGTCGGGGCGAAGACCGAACAGGGACGGCCGGAAGCCGCGCCGCGTCGATCACGGTGTCGCAAAACTGGTCTGCGGTCACCCTCGCCGAGACAACCCGAACACCATACCCCAGCGCAGAGGCGCTCTTTGAATCGGGTGGTCACCGGCGGTTCGGCCCGCGCTCGAGCGAGTCGCGTACGCTGGCGGGGTTGCCGATCGGTCGTCTGCGAAAGGTTGTCTTGCGTTGAGCGCCTCCCCTGAGGGTGTTGTCGCGCCCGCATCCCGTGGGTTATCCGCCGAGGTAGCCCGCCGGCGCACGTTCGCGGTGATCTCCCATCCCGACGCGGGCAAGTCCACGCTCACCGAGGCGCTGGCGCTGCACGCCAGGATGATTTCCGAGGCGGGCGCGATCCACGGTAAGGCCGGGCGCAAGTCGACCGTCTCGGACTGGATGGAGATGGAGAAGGCGCGCGGCATCTCGGTCAGCTCGACCGCGCTGCAGTTCAACTACCGCGCCAGGGGCTCCGATGTGGACAGCGTCATCAACCTGGTCGACACCCCCGGCCACTCCGATTTCTCCGAGGACACCTACCGGGTGCTCACCGCCGTCGACGCCGCGGTGATGCTGATCGACGCGGCCAAGGGCTTGGAGCCGCAGACGCTGAAACTGTTCCAGGTCTGCCGCCACCGCGGCATCCCGGTGATCACCGTGATCAACAAGTGGGACCGGCCGGGGCGGGCGCCGCTGGAACTGCTCGACGAGATCAACGAGCGGATCGGACTCACCCCCACCCCGCTGTTCCTTCCGGTCGGCATCGCGGGGGACTTCCGCGGCCTGCTGCGGCGCGGCCCGGACGGTGTCCCGCTCGAATACATCCACTTCACGCGCACGGCGGGCGGCGCGACCATCGCGCCGGAGGAGTCGATCACCCCGGAGGCCGCGGAGGCGCGCGAAGGCGAGCCGTGGAGCACCGCCGCGGAGGAGAGCGAGTTGCTCTCGGCCACCGGCCAGGACCACGACCAGGAACTGTTCCTCGCCGGGCAGACCTCGCCGGTCATCTACGCCTCGGCGATGTTGAACTTCGGCGTGCGGCAACTGCTGGAGACCCTGGTCGCGCTCGCGCCCGCACCCGGTTCGCGGCGTGACGTCGACGGCAAGCCGCGCGAGACCGGCGACCCGTTCAGCGCGGTGGTGTTCAAGGTGCAGGCGGGCATGGACGCCGCCCACCGCGATCGCCTCGCGTTCATGCGGATCGTGTCCGGCGAATTCGAACGCGGCATGGTGGTCACCCACGCGCAGACCGGTCGGCCGTTCGCCACCAAGTACGCGCTGACCGTGTTCGGCCGCGAACGCGCCACCGTCGACACCGCGTACCCGGGTGACGTCGTCGGCTTGGTCAACGCGACGGCGCTTGCGCCGGGGCACACGCTGTTCGTGGACAAGAAGGTGGAGTTCCCGCCGATCCCCTCGTTCGCACCGGAACATTTCGCGGTGCTGCGAGCCCGCAGCGCGGGCAAATACAAGCAGTTCCGCAAGGCCGTGGAACAACTCGATTCCGAGGGCGTCGTGCAGGTGCTGCGCAACGACATCCGCGGCGACGCGTCTCCCGTGCTGGCCGCGGTCGGCCCGATGCAGTTCGAAGTGGTGACCGCGCGCATGCTCGCGGAGTTCAACGTCGAGACCACGATGGAACACCTCGCCTACACGCTGGCCCGGCGCACCGACGCCGCGTCGGCGGACGAACTCGGGCGGCAGCGCGGGGTGGAGGTGTTCACCCGCTCAGACGGTGCGCTGCTCGCGTTGTTCAGCGACAAGTGGCGGCTGCAATACATCGAGAAGGAGCACCCGGCGCTCACCCTGGAGCCCCTGGTCGCTACGGCCGACTGAGTCAGCCGGCTTCGGACTCCGGCCGCAGCGGCGCTGCGCCGGGGTCGCGTTCGATCGATGAGATGCCGTCCTCCTTGGCGATCAGGCCCCAGCGGCTGGAGGTCAGGCGCAGGCTGGGCAGGTCGCTGAGGGAGAGCACCACTTCGTAGGTGCGTTCGTAGCCGGTGTGCGAGATCCGCCACCGCGCGTCATCGCAGCGCACGTAGCGGTCGGTGTAGAAGGCCGCGCCGCGCAGCAGCATGTTGTGGCCCGGAATGAGCACCGTGTCGGCGAGGTACCAGGTGCCCGTGGCGGTGTCGCCGTCGACATCGATCTCGGGGTGGTCACAGCGGTGTTCGGTGATCACGTGCGGCCCGAGCGTGTTGCGCATGAACGCGATGAAAGCCTCGCGCGATTCGAACTGGAGGTATTCGCTGTAGGTCGCGGTCGCCTCGGGGATCATGGTATCGGCGAATTCATCCCACGACTTGGTGTCGAGAGTACGCAGGTACCGGTATTTCAACCGCGAGATCGCCGACACGTCGTCCGGCTCCCGCTCCTCGCCGCGGGTCGGGCGTGGGTCGTCGCGCACCCGCCCGAAGTCGATCGGCCCCGCGTCGAAGGGCAGCCGCTCGTCGGCGCGCAGGTCACCGGGATCTCGTTCGCCGGTGCTCGCCGCCCGCTGACCACGGCTCGGCGCGGGACCGGCCGTGCCGATATCTCGTTCCTCGGGCTCCGGCCCGCTCGAATCTATGTCCACACCGCCGCGCTCCTGCCGGCCCGGGGGGAAACCCGGGTCGTCGCGCTGCTGATTACCGGGACCCTTGCCCCGGTCGTTACGCGTTTGCCCAGCGATGCCCAAACCTGGGTCGCCGCGCCCCTGCCCGCCGGTTCGCTGATCCATACCCTCAACAATCCCATCCCGAGTGCCGGATTGGGAGAGTTGTATCAGATTGCTATCGCGACGAAAGAGAACATTCCGACGAAGATCAACTTCGGGGTGTCAGCTTCCGATCGTGAAGCAGGTGCGGCAGAAGTCCTCACCGAACTCGGTCAGCCGGAGACTCTTGCGGACGATCTTCGGCGCCCGTCCCGCCTTCTTCAGCGCCGCCTCCACCACGGGCTGCACCTCCAGCACCATGTAGCGGCTCAGGACCACCGGATCGTCCGAGGTCAGCGTCAGCCCGAGGCGGTTGAGGTTGATCAGGTAGGACCGCGACCGGTCCGGGTAGCGCACCCCGGCCTGCTCGGGAACCGAGGTGAGGTCGCCCTGCACCAGTTCCGAGCCGATCCCCAGCGGACGGTTGGTGCGCACGTCGACCGACGGCTGCGGGCCGTTGAGCGCCATGAAGCGCAGGATGCGCGCCTCGTCGGGAGCGAGCTCGTCGAGGATGCGGTCGTAGGCCGGGTGCACGTCCTCGGTGAAGTAGACGTCGGCGGACCTGGCCAGCAGCGCGTCGCCGCGGCGGCGCAACTCCTCCGTGCTCGCCGAGCGCAGGTACGGCCCGACGGCCAGCGCTTGCTGCGAGGTGGGTCCGTTGGAGGTCGGGACATAGCTGACGATCTCCCGGACCGACCCCTCGGTGACGCCGAGCGCGCTGCGAGCGATGGAGCGCAACGCGTTTCCGGTCCGCTCCGCGATCTCGGCCGAGGACTCCCCGTCCAGCGCGGCCTGGGTGATCTCCCTGGTGACCTCGTAGGTCGTGCCGACCGCCCATTGGCTTCCGCGCACGACGGTGCCCGCGGCCACTCCGGCCGCACGGAACACACCGCGGATCAGCCGTGCCTCATTGCTGATCTGCCGCTGTTCGACATCCGAACTGCGCTCGACGGCGCGGGGACCTGGCCGTACCACGTCCTGTCCGGTCCTGTCGTCTGCCACGTTTTCTCCGATATCGCCGGGGGGAACGAATCCGTCCCACAGATTACTTCCCCTTGTGTCGCGGGGCATTCGCACCGCCTGACTCGGACAGTGCGACCGGCACGCGGCGCGCAATAAGGTTTCTTCGCCGAGGGGGTGCTAGTTTTGGGTGCCGGTGAGGCGGCGATCACCGGTGTATCGGCAGGAGGGTGTCGTGTTAGAGAGCGTTTTCGGAATCCACCCCACGATCCTCCTCGAGCTCGTGACCATACCGCTTTTCACCGGCGTGATCGGCTACATCACCAACTGGACCGGCGTGCTCATGCTGTTCAAGCCGGTCGCCTTCCACGGCATTCGAGTTCCCGGTCTGCGCGCGCTGTATCCGTTCCTTCCCAAGCGAATTCAAGTTCTCCCGCTACTGAGCTACGACGGCCGGGTCGGCTGGCAGGGCATCGTCCCGTCGCGTGCGGACAAGATGGCCAGCATCGCGGTCGACAAGGGCTTGGCCAAACTCGGCAGCGTCGCGGACTTCTATCGGGAACTCGAGCCGGACAAGCTGGCCGAGCACCTCGCGAGCATCGCCGACGCGCAGATCAAGGACATCGTCGAGGACATCCTGCGCCGCGAGCATCCGCAGCTCTGGTACAACCTGCCCGCCCAGGTGCGCGACATGGTGCACGCCAGGGTGCGCCAGCAACTGCCGGAGATCCTGCGCGAGCTGACCGAGGAATTGGGCGCGAATATCGATCAGCTGCTCGATGTGAAGCAGATGGTGATCCGCTACTTCCAGGCCCGGCCGCATCTGCTCAACACGCTGTTCCAGGTGCTCGGCGCGAAGGAACTGCGTTTCATGCAGAACTTCGGTTTCTACTTCGGCGCGCCGATGGGTGTGCTGCTGGTCGTCATCCTGCATGTGACCGGCTGGTCCAGCCTGGTCGTGCTGCCGATCGGCGGCGTGATCATCGGCTGGGTGGTCAACTGGATCGGCATCAATATGATCTTCGCGCCCGCGTATCCGAAGTGGTGGGTCCCGTGGCGGCAGGGCCTGCTGATCAAACGCAAGTCCGAAATCACCGACGGATACGCGGAATTGGTTTCCAGCCAGGTGATCACCGTGGCGAATATCGGCGACGAGTTGCTCAACGGCCCCCGCTCGGACCGCACCATGCAGATGCTGGAGGACACGCTGCGCCCGGCCGCCGACCGCGCGCTCGGTCCGGCGCGTCCCGCGGTCAAGTTCGTGCTCGGCAGCCGCGAGTACGACTCGCTGCAATCGACGTTCACCAGCGAAGCCATGGCCATCGCGCCGATCGCGTTCGCCGACCCGGAATTCAACATCCGCCAGGGCAGGCAGATCAACGAATACATCGCGAGGCAGATGGCGATGTTGTCGCCGCCGGACTTCGTCGACATGCTGCGCGCGGCCATCAAGCAGGATGAATGGCTCCTTTTCGTCCATGGCGGCGTGTTGGGACTGTTCGCCGGATACGCTCATATCCTGATCTTCGGAACGGGAGTGGCGACATCATGGCTGTAGCGGGTCCGGACGACGGCGATATCCAGGCCGTCGAGCACCTCGACGCGGCGGCGGCGAATGCCGAGCCATCGCAGGAGATCGCCCGGCGGCCGGCTTCGGACATCGCGCACACCGACGAATTACCCAGACGGGTAACGGTTCCCCTCGCCACCGTGCGTGCGGCGACGGGCGTCGCGCGGGTCGCATGGACCGCGGTCACCGGGGTGACGTCCTGGAGTGTCGGCACCGCGGTCGGCGTCACCTCGACCGTCGTACGGCGCAGCATCGAGGGAGCGCCGCCGCGAGAAGTGCTGGCCGAGGCCGAGTCCGAGGTCCGTGACGCGATGCGCAAGGCGCTCGGGATGCCCGGCGCAACGGAACCGGTCACGCAGGAAGCGGTGCCGACGCTGCGTGAGCAGGGCGCCGCGCTGCTGCGATTGTCGGCCAGCCCGCATGGCGAGGATGACAACCATCCGGCCTTCGCGGGCATGCTCGCCGAGCTGACCCCGGACGAAGCGCGCATCCTGCGCTTCCTGCATCTTGACGGGCCACAGCCCTCGATCGACATCCGCACCGGCCGCCCGCGCGCGCTCGGCTCCGAACGCCTGGGCTCGATGCTCACGCTGATCGGCGAGCACTCGGGCCTGCGCTTTCCGAACCGGATCCAGCAGTACCTGACCAACCTGCGCAGGCTCGGTTTGATCGAGCACGCGCGCGAGCCGGTCGGCAATCCGAACCGGTACCAGCTGCTGGAGGCGCAGTCACCGGTGCGGGAGATGCTGAAGCGCTCCGGGTTCGGCACCAAGGTGATCTACCGCAGCGTGGTGCTCACCGACTTCGGCGCGGACTTCGTGCGCACCTGCCTGCCGGTGGTCGTGCAGGACGGACGCGCCTCGGGCCACTAGGGCCCCCAGCCGCGCAGCGCCATCTCGGCCACCCGCTCCAATTCCGCCCGGCCTGCGCCGTCGCGCGCCGCCTGGGACATGCCCTGCATCACCGTGCCGACGTAGCGGGCCAGCGTGCGCGCGTCGAGGTGGCCCGGCAGGACGCCCGCGTCGATGTCGGCCTGAATGCGCGCGGCGAACGTGTCGATGTTCCGATTGCGCATATCGCGCAGGAGATCGGCGATCTCGGCGCTGGTGGTGTTGACGCCCGCGCTGATCACCAGACAGCCGTGCGGACATTCCGGCCGGGTGTATTCCGTCGCCGCCTCCCGCAGAATCCGCCGCACCGCCGCCTCCGCGGTGTCCTCCTCGGCCAGCGCCCGCGCGACGAATCCGCCGTAGCGGTCGCCGAATTTCGCGACGACCTCGCCGAACAACGTCTTCTTGTCCCCGAACGCCGCGTACAGGCTGGGTGCGCCGATGCCCATGGCCGCGGTCAGGTCCCCGATCGAGGTGGCCTCGTACCCACGGGCCCAGAACAGCCGCATGGCCTTGTCCAGCGCCGCGTCCCGATCGAAGGATCGCGGCCGTCCTCGGGTCGTCGTGCTCATGGCGCAATTTTATAGCGATCACTAGAGAATGTGCTACTTTCTTTCTGTAGCGGTCGCTAGAGAAAGGGGCGCGCCATGGGCGCACTGACGGGCAAGACGGCACTGGTCACCGGAAGCAGCCGGGGCATCGGGCGAGCGATCGCCGAACGACTGGCGCGTGACGGCGCGCGCGTCGCGGTCCACTACCACCGCGACGAACAGGCGGCGAAGGCGACCGTCGCCGCGATCGAGGCTTCGGGCGGCGCGGCGTTCGCGATCCGCGCCGAACTGGGCGTGCCCGGCGACGCCGAGACGCTGTGGGCGGCCTTCGACGCGCACGCCGACGGGCTGGACATCCTGGTGAACAACGCGGGCACCGACGGGATCAGGGAGCCGATCGCCGGAACCGACGAGGCGGCGTTCGACCGGGTCTTCGCGATCAACGCCAAGGCCCCCTTCTTCATCACCCGCCTCGGCTTGGACCGGTTGCGCACGGGCGGGCGGATCGTCAACATCTCCACCGGACTGACCCACGGCGCATACATGCCGCAACTGATCGCCTACACCATGACCAAGGCCGCGCTGGACAGTTTCACCAGCGTGCTCGCGAAGGAGGTCGGCGCGCGCGGCATCACCGTGAACGCGGTCGGGCCGGGGATCATCGACACCGACATGAACGCGAACTGGCTGCGCAACGCCGAAGCACAGGCGTCGGTGGCGACGATGTCCCCGCTCGACCGCGTGGCGCAGGCCGACGACGTCGCCGACGTCGTCGGGTTCCTCGCCTCCGACGACGCCCGGTGGGTGACCGGGCAGTGGATCGATGCCACCGGCGGCGCGCTGCTGTAAGCGCCTTTCCCGCGCGCGAGCTACGGACCGGCATCGCCCGACTGCACCCATCAGGCGTACCTCCGCCCTCGCCGCGGCCGTGCGCGAGCTGAGGACGGACTCCGCGTCCGACTCCACCCATAGACGTACCTCCGCCCTCGCTGCGGCCGTGCGCGGACTGAGGACGGACTCCGCCCGACTGCACCCATTACGCTTGAGCACCGTGCTGTCAGTTGTGCCGAGTCCCGTCACCGTGCGGGCGCCGTCGAAGGTGAACCTCCATCTCGGAGTGGGCGACCTGCGGGCCGATGGCTACCACGACCTGACCACGGTGTTCCAAGCACTATCCCTGAGCGACGATCTGGAGATCGCGCCGTCGGCTTCGCTGGCCGTCCGGGTCACGGGTGAGGGCGCCGCGGAGGTGCCGACCGACCGGACGAATCTGGTATGGAAAGCCGCCGTCCGGCTGGCGCACCTCGGCGGCCGCGCTCCCCTGGTGGAAATCGCCATCACCAAAGGCATTCCGGTGGCAGGGGGCATGGCGGGCGGCAGCGCCGACGCCGCCGCCGCGCTGGTCGGGCTGAACGAACTGTGGGACCTGGGACTGTCCAGGGAGGAACTGAGCGCGGTGGCGGCCGAACTCGGCAGCGACGTGCCGTTCGCCCTGCACGGCGGCACCGCGCTGGGCACCGGCCGCGGCGAGCGCCTGTTGCCGGTGCTGTCCCGCAACACGTTTCACTGGGTGCTCGCGTTCGCAAAAGGTGGCTTGTCCACTCCCGCGGTGTTCGCCGAACTCGACCGGTTGCGCGAGCACGGCGAACCGCCCCGGCTCGGCGAGCCGCAGCAACTGATGCAGGCGTTGGCCTCCGGCGATGCGCGGCAGCTCGCACCCCTGCTCGGCAACGATCTCCAAGCGGCGGCGGTGTCGCTGAAGCCGGAACTGCGCCGCACGTTGCGCGCGGGCATCACCGCGGGTGCGCTGGCCGGATTGGTCTCCGGTTCCGGGCCCACCTGCGCGTTCCTCTGCGAGAGCGAGCAGTCGGCGATCTCGGTGGCCGCCGAACTCGCGGGCGCGGGCGTCTGCCGCAGCGTGCGGACCGCCAGCGGACCCGTGCCGGGCGCGCGCGTCCTCAGCGGCGACGCACCCGGTAAGCACTGACCGCCGTAGGCCGCGAACGGACGCGGTGTACAGCCCCGCTCAGGGCAGCGCGTCGGCGATTCGATCGATCTGATCGGCGTCGCGACCGTAGCAATAGAACATCACCTCGTCCGCGCCGAGATCGCCGAATTGCGCCATGGCGGTGCGGATCCGCGCGGGCGTGGTGAGCATGCCTTCGAGCATGCCTTCGGCGCGGCCGGTGAACGCGTAGTAGGCGCCCATCGACGCGCGGGCGTCCTCGATGACGTCGTCCGGACCGAGGGCGACGTTGACCTGGGCGACGATCCGCGGCGCGCCCGGCCGGCCGTGGTCGGTCCAGGAACGGCGCACGGTGTCGAACAGCCCGCCCGCCCACGACGGTGGGGCGGCGGCGAGAAATCCACTGCCCCACCGACCGACGCGTTCGAGCGCGGCGGGCTGGAAACCGCCGAACAGGATTTCGGGCCCTTCCGGGCGCAGTGGCACGGGGCCGATCGGTCCGCACTCCTCGCCGTAGGGCTCACCGGCCCACAGGCGGCGCATGAGCGCGAGTTGCTCGTCGAGGCGGCGGCCCCGGGTGCGCGGGTCGGTGCCCGAGGCGAGGTGGTCGTCGGCGCGACCGCCGACGCCGAGTCCGAGCACCAGCCGTCCCCCGGACATCCGGTCCAGCGTGGCGGCCTGTTTGGCGAGCAGCACCGGGTCGCGCAACGGCGCGAGCAGCACTTCGGTTTGCACTCGGACGCGGCTGGTCGCGCCGGCGATCGTGGCCAGCGCGATCAGCGGTTCGGGATTGTCGTAGACCAGCCGGTCGAGCAGGCCGAGCGTGCGGAACGGGCCCGCGTCGGCGCGCCGAGCCCAGTCGAGCAACGCGGCGGGATCGGAGATGGGCAGGCCGAGGCCGACGTGCATGAGAATCCTCCAGAGAGCATGCGGAATGGGAATAGTGCCGCCCGCCGACGCCTTCGGATAGGAGGCGGGCGTCCCACTCTGCGGCTGTACTTCTGGGGAGCGCCGATTCGGTTGCATGAGAACGAACAGCGTTCGGTCGCGATCAATCTAGACGAACATTGTTCGTCCCGCAAGCTCGCCGCCGTTCGCCGGGACGACAGGCGGTCCACCCAGATCGGTACGCTGGCCCGGGGCCCCAGGGCCGCGACAGGAAGGTCTGATCGGACCGCCCCCGCAAGACACGGAAGGATCCATGTCCAACCTGATCAATCTCGAACAGGTCCACAAGAGCTTCGGGATCAAGCCGCTGCTGGACAACGTCTCGCTCGGCGTGCACGCGGGCGAACGGATCGGAGTCGTCGGCCTCAACGGCGGCGGCAAGACCACCCTGCTCGAGGTGCTCACCGGCATCGAGGAACCCGACAGCGGCAGGGTCAGCAGACTCGGCGGCCTGCGCATGGCCGTGGTGACGCAGCGCGGTGTGCTGCCCGCCGGCGCGACGGTCGGATCGGTGGTGCTGGCCGGGCTGGCCGACGACGCCATGACCGACGAGGTCGCCGAACACGAATGGGCCGCCGACCCGCGCATCCGCTCGGTGATGGACGGCATCGGCATCGCCGGTCTCGGCATGGACACCCCGGTGGACAACCTCTCCGGCGGCGAGCGCCGCCGGGTCGCGCTCGCCGCCGCGCTGGTGCGCGAACTCGACCTGCTCGTGCTCGACGAGCCGACCAACCACCTGGATGTCGAGGGTGTGCAGTGGCTGGCCGCACACCTGCTCGGCCGCCGCAGCGCGCTGGTCGTGGTGACCCACGATCGCTGGTTCCTCGACACCGTCGCCACCAACACCTGGGAAGTGGTCGGCGGCAAGGTCGAGAGCTACGAGGGCGGCTACGGCGACTGGATCTTCGCCCGCGCCGAGCGCGCCCGCCAGGCCGATGCCTCCGAGGCCCGGCGGCGCAATCTGGCCCGCAAGGAACTGGCGTGGCTGCGGCGCGGCCCGCAGGCGCGCACATCCAAGCCGCGCTACCGGGTCGAGGCCGCCGAAGCCCTGATCGCCGACGTGCCGCCGCCGCGCGACAGCGTCTCGCTGGCCGCCTTCGCGCGCAAACGCCTCGGCCGCGTGGTCGTCGAGCTGGAGGACGTCACGCTCACCACGCCGGACGACCGGGAATTGGTGCGCGACCTGACCTGGCGGCTGGCGCCGGGCGAGCGCGTCGGCCTGGTCGGTGTCAACGGCTCGGGCAAGACGACGCTGCTGCGCGCCCTCGCGGGCGACACCGACACGACCTTGGCCGCGGGCAAGCGCATCCAAGGCCAGACCGTGCAGATCGGCTGGCTGCGCCAGGAGCTCGACGACCTGCCCACCGACCTGCGCGTGCTGGAGGCGGTGCAGCAGGTGGCGCAGCGAATCATGCTGGGCGACAAGGAGATCTCGGCGGGACAGCTGGCCGAGCGACTCGGTTTCACCCCCGCCCGCCAGCGCACGCCGGTCGGCGACCTGTCCGGCGGCGAGCGGCGACGCCTGCAGCTGACCCGCATCCTCATGTCCGAACCGAACGTGCTGCTGCTCGACGAGCCGACCAACGACCTGGACATCGACACCCTGCAACAGCTGGAGGACCTGCTCGACAACTGGGCCGGCACGCTGGTCGTGATCAGCCACGACCGGTACCTCATCGAACGGATCTGCGACTCGACCTGGGCGTTGTTCGGCGACGGAAAGCTCACCAACCTTCCCGGCGGCATCGAGGAGTACCTGACCAAGCGCGCGGCCCTCGCGGCGAACCAGACCCGCACCGCCACACCGGATGCCAAGCCCGCCGACGCCCCGGCCACCGATTCCGCGGCCTACCGCGCGGCCCGCAAGGAGCTGACCCGGTTGGAACGCGCCATCGACAAGCTGTCCGAGCGCGAGCAGCGCTTGCACGTCGCGCTGGCCGACGCCGCCACCGACCCGGACAAGCTGGTCAACCTGGGCGCGGAGCTCAAGCAGGTGCTCGCGGAGAAGGAAACGGCCGAAGAGCGCTGGATGGAACTGGCCGAAGGCGTGTGAGGCCCGGCCGCCCCTTGCGGCCACATACCCTGAGGGGGTATCTTTCGGATGTCGGGGGTACCCCCCGCCCGTATGAATGATATGGATGCGAAGGAGTCGGACATGCCCACCACCACCTACACCGTCACCGGGATGACCTGCGGGCACTGCGTCAGCTCCGTCAAGACCGAGATCGGCAAGATCGACGGCGTGACCGGCGTCGATGTGGATCTCGCCAGCGGCGCCGTCCGCGTCGACAGCACCGCGCAGATCGCCGACGCCGACATCGTCGCCGCCGTGGACGAAGCGGGCTACGAAGTCGCCGTCTGACCGGTCCCCACCAGTGGCTCCGCGCACCGGCCGACGCCGGCAGCGGAGCCACTGTGCTGTGCGGCGCGCTACGCCTGGGCCGCCAGCCGGACGAAGGCGGCGGTGTCGAGGGTTTCGCCGCGAGCGGTGGGAGCGATGCCGGCGGCGAGCAGACGGCGTTCGGCTTCGGCAGGCGAACCGGCCCAGGCGGCGAGCGCGGCGCGCAGCGTTTTGCGCCGCTGCGCGAAAGCGGCGTCGACCACTTCGAAGACGCGGCGGCGATGCTCGTCGTCCATCGGCCACGGCGGCTCGGCGAAGCGGTCGATCCGGACCAGGCCCGACTCGACTCGCGGCACCGGCCAGAACACTTGCGTGCCCACCGCCCCCGCGCGCCGTACGGTCCCGAAGAAGCCCGCTTTCACGCTGGGTACGCCATAGATGCGGCCACCGGGCTCGGCGGCCAAGCGATCGGCCACCTCGGCCTGCACCATCACCAGAGCGACCGCGATGCCGGGCAGTTCGGCGAGCAGATGCAACAGCACCGGGACGGCCACGTTGTACGGGAGATTGGCTACCAGCGCGGTCGGCGCGGCGGGCAGGTCCGCCGCGGTGACGCGCAGCGCGTCCGCCTCCACCACCGACAGGCGCTCCGCGAGTTCCGGAGCCCGGTCCGCGACGGTCACCGGAAGATGGCGCGCCAGCACGGGATCGATTTCGACGGCGACCACCGAGTCCACCACGTCCAGCAGCGCGAGGGTCAGCGAGCCGAGACCGGGCCCGACCTCGAGCACCACGTCCCCGCGCCCCACCCCGGCGGCCGCGACGATCCGCCGCACCGTGTTCGCGTCGTGCACGAAGTTCTGCCCGAGCTGCTTGGTCGGCCGCACCCCGAACCGCTCGGCGAGCACCCGCACTTCGGCGGGCCCGAGCAGCGCCGCACTCCCGCGGGCGGAAATATCAGGTTCGGACACCTCGAGAATCTATCAACCGGCATACCCGGCCGGCCGCGACGTCTCCCCCGCGTCAGCTGATGCCGAGACGACCGGTGCAAGCGGGCCAGGCGCCCCACCCCTGCCGCTGCCGGGTGATCTCCGCGATGGCGATCTGTTCTTCCCTGGTGGCCAGGTCCGCGCGGGGGGCGTACCGCAGCCCGCCCTGCCGCTCCCAAGTGCCTTGGTCGAACTGCACACCGCCGAAATAGCCGTTGCCGGTGTTGATCGACCAGTTGCCGGTCGACTCGCAGCGGGCCAGCGCGTCCCAGATCGCGCCGTCGCGCACCGGGGGCACCTCGGTGCCAGGCTTGGCGCCCTTGCGGACGGTCTTCGGCTTCGCCGCCACGGTAACGGTCGAAGCGACCGGTTTACGGTCCACTTCCTGGCCGTTGACCATGGTGACCGCGAAGGTGACGTTCTGCACGCCGGGAGCGCCGGGCGACTCCACCACCGTGCGGCTCATGTTCATTTCCGGGTCTTCGATGACGTTCTCCGGCGGGTCCAGCGGCATCGTCTCGGTCTGCTGTTCGACCCGCTTGCGCGTCACGGTGACGTGCAAGCCGTTCGCCAGGGGCGTGGACGCGGCCGGTTCGACGGAGTCCTGCTCGAGCAGCGGGATGCCGGTGACCTCGAGGAATTTGCCGACGGTGGGAGCGGCGGCGCGCACGTCCACCGGATTGCCTATGCCGTCGACCAGCGAGACCACGCGCGGAGTCGCGATGGTCAGCGTCCCGCCCTGCAGCGGGAGCCGCTCGTCGCGGGCGGGTGAGACGTACACCTCTTTCGGGATCTTCAGCTGTTCGAGCGCCTCCCCCGCGGTCACCCCGGTGGTCCAGACCTTCTGCGTCATACCGTCGACCGACAGGTCGACCTCTTTCGCGCGGTTGAGCGTGATGGTCGCGCCGTCGGCGATGTGCGCGGCCAGTGCGGGCGCCACCTTGTCCCGGTCGGTCACCGCGAAGCCCGCGGCCTTCAACACGCCGCGCACGTCACGCGACATCGTGGTCTGGAACAGCTTCTCGCCGTCCACGACGACGGTCACCGTCTTGCGGTTCACGATCGCGAGACCGGCGCCGACGATCAGCGTCAGCAGCAGTGCGCCGACCGCGATGTACAGCAGCGGCGAACGCGACTGGTTGATCCGCATGAAGGGGGACATGGTCACAGCACGATAACGAGGGGGTAGGGCGCCGACAACAGCAAGCTCCGGAACAGGGCCTTTTCAATATCACGATCGAATATCGACCCCGCAGGTAAATCACAAAACGGAACGCCGAAAGTGACATAGGACACATTTCGCATACAGCGATGCATTCCGGGCATTCGTGACGCCCTCGGGGACGCGCCCCTGGGCGGGCGTCCCGCTCAGTTCCGGTAGACGCGACGCGCGTTGGCGGTGGTGATCTCGGCCAGTTCCAGCGGATCCTGCTCGCGCACCTCGGCCAGCGCACGCACGGTGTACGGCAGGCAATACGGCTCGTTCGGCGCTCCGCGGAACGGATGCGGGGTCAGATACGGCGCGTCCGTCTCGACCAGGATCTGGTCGTCGGGCACCACCTTGGCCGCCTCGCGCAGTTCGTGCGCGTTCTTGAAGCTCACCGTCCCGGAGAAGCTCAGGATGTAGCCCTCGGCCACGCACGACAGGGCCATGTTCGTGTCCGAGGAGAAGCAGTGGAAGATCACCCGCTCCGGCGGGCCCTCGTCCAGCAGCACGGTCAGCAGGTCGTGGTCGGCCTCGCGGTTGTGGATCATCAGCGGCTTGCGCACCCGCTTGGCCAGGTCGATGTGCCAGCGGAAGCCCTCGATCTGGGTCTCGATGTCGGCGCAGCCGTCCAGCTTGCCCGGCCAGTAGTAGTCCAGTCCGGTCTCGCCGACAGCGACCACCCTCGGGTCGTCGGCCAGGCGCTCCAGCTCGGCCTTCGCCTCGTCGTCGAGCGCGTTCGCCCTGGTCGGATGCAGCGCGACGGCGGCGAACACCCGATCGTCCCAGTGCGCGGCCCGCACCGCCCACCGCGCGGCGTCCAGATCGTCGGCGACGGTGACCACCCGGCCGACCCCGACCGAGGCGGCGCGGTCGACGATCGCGACGGTCGACGCCGCGTCGGTCGCGCCGCAGGCGTCCAGGTGGGTGTGCGCGTCCACGATCGGTGAAAGCGGCTCGGGCAGCTCCGGCGCGGAACGCTTCGCGCTCATCGGCGGCCACCCCGCGACGCGGACGCGGGGACCCGCGAATCGGCGAGGGGCATATTCACGCGAGCGGAAGAATGCACGCGCATTACAGTAGACACACCATGAGCGAAGTCGAGCGTCCCGCCTTCTACATCACCACGGCCATCGCCTATCCGAACGGCGCGCCGCATATCGGGCATGCGTACGAGTACATCTCGGCCGACGCCATCGCCCGCTTCAAGCGCCTCGACGGCTATGACGTCTTCTTCATGACCGGCACCGACGAGCACGGCCAGAAGATGCAGCAGGCCGCGGCCGCCGAGGGCATCCCGGTGGAAGAGCTCGCGGCCCGCAACTCCGACGTGTTCGAGGCGCTGGACAAGACGCTCGACATCTCCTTCGACCGGTTCATCCGCACCACCGACGCCGACCACCAGGCCGCCAGCGTCGCCATCTGGGAGCGGATGCTGGCCAACGGCGACATCTACCTCGGCAACTACTCCGGCTGGTACTCGGTGCGGGACGAGGCGTTCTACACCGACGAGGAGACCACGGTGCTGGAGGACGGCACCCGCATCTCCACCGACTCCAAGACGCCGGTCACCTGGACCGAGGAGTCGAACTACTTCTTCCGGCTGTCGGCCTACCAGGACAAGTTGCTGGCGCTCTACGACGAGCATCCGGAATTCATCGCGCCGGCGACCCGGCGCAACGAGATCGTCAGCTACGTCAAGGCGGGTCTGAAGGACCTGTCCATCTCGCGCACCACCTTCGACTGGGGCGTGCCGGTGCCCGACCATCCCGACCACGTCATGTACGTGTGGGTGGACGCGCTCACCAACTACCTCACCGGCGTCGGCTTCCCGGACACCTCCTCCGCCGCCTTCGGCAAGTATTGGCCCGCCGACGTGCACATCATCGGCAAGGACATCACACGCTTCCACACGGTGTACTGGCCCGCGTTCCTGCTCTCGGCCGGAGTGGAGCTGCCGAAACGCGTGTTCGTGCACGGGTTCCTGTACAACAAGGGCGAGAAGATGTCCAAGTCGGTCGGCAATGTGGTCGACCCGCTGGAGCTGGTCGACAACTACGGTTTGGACGCGGTGCGGTTCTTCCTGCTGCGTGAGATCTCCTACGGCCAGGACGGCAGCTACAGCCACGAGGCCATCGTGAGCCGGATCAACAGCGACCTGGCCAACGAGTTCGGCAACCTGGTGCAGCGCAGCACCAAGCTGGTCGCGCGCGACTGCGGCGGCGTGGTGCCGACGCCAGGCGACTTCACCGACGACGACCGCGCCCTGCTGGATCTGGCCGGCGGCCTGCTGGAGCGCTGCCGGGCCGAATTCGACGCCCAGCAGATGCATTTGGCGCTGGAGGCGATCTGGCTGACCCTGGGCGAGACGAACCGGTACTTCTCCGCGCAGGCGCCGTGGGCGCTGGCGAAGTCGGGCACCCCGGAGGATCTCGCTCGCGAGGCCACCGTGCTGTACGTGACGCTGGAGGTGCTGCGCATCGTCGCGATCCTGGTGCAGCCGGTGCTGCCGGGGTCGGCGAGCCGCATCCTCGACCAGCTGGGGCAGCGGAGCCGGACATTCGCGGACATCGCGACGCCGATCGAGCCAGGGTTGGCGTTGCCCGCGCCGGAACCGGTGTTCCCGAAGTACGTCGAACCGAAGGACTGACCGCCTCCGGCCTGCCGTAACGGTAAGGCGCACAACACTTTCGCGGTGTTCCACGGCGACATGCCCACGGGTGGATCCACCTGCCTTCCCGCCGTGGAATGCGTTGTCGGATAATGAAACACCGGTTCGCGGCCTGGCGACGCCCCGGACCGTGTGCGATCGGTACGACGACGTTCCGTTCGGAATCGGTTCCGGCACAGAGAGGGCACACATGGGCCAGCAGCACGCGACGGCATCCGTTCACCGGTCCGGTTTCGCCGAGCGGCATCGGGCGGCACGCGAAGCCGTGCTCACGTCGCAGCGCGGCAGGCTGGTCGAGGCGATGGTGGAGTCCGTCGACAACAAGGGATACCCGGCCACCACCCTCACCGACATCGTTGCCAGGGCCCGGGTTTCGCGGACGACCTTCTACGACCACTTCGCGAACAAAGAGGAGTGCTTCGCCGAGGCGGTGCACACCGGCGTCGACATCATGGCGACCCGGATCGTGGACGAACTCGCCCAGCTGCCGCCGGACGCCGACGCCTACGCGAAGATCGAGTCCATCGTGGTCACCTTCTGCCGGACCGTCGCCACCGAGCCGGATTTCGCCCGATTGGTGCTCGTGGAGTCGTTCAAGGTGAATCAGGAGGCCGTCGGCTACCGCGACTTGGCCGTCGACCGCTTCGCCCAGCTGTACCGGGTGTTCTACGACCAGGCGCGGGCGGCGGACCCGACGCTCCCCGAACTGTCCGACGGGCTGATCGCCCTGATCCCGGACGCGATCGGCGAGCGCACACGGCGGGTCATCGTCTCGGACGGCCCCGCGAGCGTGCCGGATCTGGCGCCGCTGTTCGTCCAGTTCGTCATGAGCGCCCTGGGGCTTCCGGTTCCCTCCTGAAGGCGTCGCGACCGTCACCGGGATGGTGTCTTCGCGCCACCCGCGATGTCACTTCCAGCGGTCGAGCAGGGTATTGATCTCCTTGGTCAGCGCGGCCTGCAGGAACGGGCCGAAGGTGATCCGCGCGACGCCCTGGTCGGCGAGGGCGGCCTTCGCGGCCTGATCGGGGAGGACGGTCGCGCTGATCGGCAGCGGCAGTTCGCCGGTCAGGCGGCGCATGTCGGCGTCGGCGTGGCGGCCCACCGGGAACAGCACGTCCGCACCCGCCTCGGCGGCCAGCCGCAGCCGCTCGATGGCGCGGTCCACCCGGTCGGCCTCGTCTCCGTCCTGGCGCAGCAGCAGGTCGGTGCGCGCGTTGATCACCAGGTGCACACCCGTCGCGTCGGCGGCCTTGCGCAGTCCGTGCACGAGATCGGCGTGCTCCTGGCCCGTGCGCAGGCGCTTGCCCTCGCTGTGCACGGTGTCCTCGATGTTCAGTCCGATCGCCCCTGCCTCGAGCAGGCCATCGACCAGCCGCGCGGGCTCCTGTCCGTAGCCGGACTCGATGTCGACCGACACCGGGACGTCCACCGCCGCGGTGATCTGCCGTACCCGGGTCAGCGACTCGTCGAACGTCATCCCTTCCCCGTCCGAGCGGCCGATCGAATCGGCCAGCGGATGACTGCCCACCGTCAAGGCCGGAAAGCCCGCCGCCACGGCGGCTTTCGCGGACCAGGCATCCCACACCGTCGGGAAGACGCCCGGATCACCCGGCACGTGCAGCCCGAGAAACGTCGTGGCCTTGCTCTCCAGAGAAGTCATACCGATGATCATGCCCGCCACCGCGCTTCGGGTCGACCACCCGCGCGGAGCGAAACCGCACAGCCGAAGCCGCGGTCGGCTAGGAAGTGCGGCGCGCGGCGAGAACCGCGTCGTAGAGCTCGCGACGGGACACGGCGTGGGCGGCGGCGACCTCGGCGCAGGCGTCTTTGAGGCGCAGGCCCGCCGCGGTTCGGGATTCCACGGCGTCCACCAGGTCCGCGGGATCGGCGGCGGCGGGCTTGGCGCCCGCGAGCACCACGGTGATCTCGCCGCGTGCGCCTTCGACGGCCCACTCGGCCAGTTCGGCCAGGGTCCCCCGGATCACTTCCTCGTAGGTCTTGGTCAGCTCCCGGCAGACGGCGGCGCGGCGGTCCGGGCCGAGGATCTCGACCGCGTCGGCCAGGCAGTCGGCGAGCCGATGCGGGGCCTCGAAGAAGACGCAGGCGCGTGGTTCGGTGGCCAAGGTACGCAACCATTCCCGGCGCTGGCCGGATTTGCGCGGCGGGAATCCGTCGAAGCAGAACCGTTCCACCGGCAGGGCCGACAGTGCCAGCGCGGTGGTTACCGCCGAGGGACCGGGCAGGCAGGTCACCGGCAGATCCCGCTCGACGCACGCCGCCACCATGCGGTAGCCGGGATCGCTCACCGACGGCATGCCCGCGTCGGTCACCAGCAGCACGGTACGGCCGTCGGCGATCTCGTCGAGCAGCATCGGAATCCGGGCGGTCTCGACGTGATCGTAGAAACTGACCACTCGGCCGGAGATCTCGACGCCGAGCGCCTTGGCCAGCGCCCTGGTGCGGCGGGTGTCTTCGGCGGCGACGACATCGGCCGTCGCCAGCGCTTCGCGCAGGCGCTGCGAGGCATCACCGACATCACCCATCGGCGTCGCCGCGAGCACCAGCCCGCCCGCCGTCTCGTAAGCCACCGCACTCCTGTCCGCATCACGTATCCGGCGCCAACCGCCCACCCCGCAGCCTATCCACCGACGCCACCGGCCCCAGCAGATACCGGCGGCAACGAGGTTCGGCCGCACCGGCAGAAGCAATCCCGCATGCCTTCGAGACGAATCTCACTCACGCCCGCGGCCGACCGCGAATCAGCCGGGCTCGTTCTCGACACGTAACAGCCGATCTCGTGAGCACATGGGTAACTCACCGGTTACGCCCAAAACTACAGCGGCACTCACGCAGGACCTGAACGCGAATCCCGAACCACCCAACTAGTACGGCCTGAAGACCCGGGGAGGCGGAGGAGCATACGATCGGGGCGTGACCCAGGTGACCGACCAGCGCACGACCGCACGGTTCGGAACCGTGCCATCCTGGTCGAGCCCGGGGCCGCTGCGGCCGCCACGCGACTTCGGGCCGACCGACCGCGCGCGCGGCTGGCTGGTGACCGCGTTCCTCACCGCGATCGCGGCGGTGACGCGCTTCACCATGCTCAACTACCCGACCGACGCGGGCACCCCCGTGTTCGACGAGAAGCACTACGCCCCGCAGGCTTGGCAGATGCTCACCGGCGGCTGGGTGGAGGACAACCCCGGCTACGGGCTGGTGGTGCATCCCCCGGTCGGCAAGCAGTTCATCGCGATCGGCGAGGCGATGTTCGGCTACAACGGCTGGGGCTGGCGTTTCACCGCCGCGCTCGCCGGGACGGTGCTGGTGCTGCTGGTGATCCGGATCACCCGGCGGATGACACGCTCCACCCTGATCGGCGCGATCGCGGGCATCCTGCTGATCGCCGACGGGCTGACCTTCGTCTCCTCGCGCATCGGCATGCTCGACATCTTCATGGCGCTGTTCGTCACCGCCGCCTTCGGCTGCCTGATCGTCGACCGCGACGAGGTGCGTGCTCGGTTCGCGCGCGCCGACGCGGAGGGCCGGATCGGCGTGACGGACTGGGGACCGCGCCTCGGGGTGCGCTGGTGGCGCTTCGGCGCGGGCCTGCTGCTCGGGCTGGCCTGCGGAACCAAATGGTCCGGCATCTATTTCATCGCCGCCTTCGGCTTGATGAGCGTTTACTTCGACCTCTCGGCGCGGCGGCTCTACGGGGTACGCCGTCCGTGGCTCGGGGTCGCGCTGCGGGACATCGGGCCCGCGCTGTACGCGCTGGTGCTCGTGCCGCTCGGCATCTATCTGGCCAGCTACTGGGCCTGGTTCGCGAGCGAGACCGGCGTGTACCGGTACATGCCCGGCAATCCGTCCGCGCCGACGGACCCGATCGGCACCGGAGGATTCTGGTCGCATGTGGTGCCGGGGGCGCTGCGTTCGCTCTGGTACTTCAACGCCAGGTCGCTGGAATTCCACACCGAACTGACCAATTCGGCGGGCAACCATCACCCCTGGGAATCCAAGCCGTGGACCTGGCCCATGGGCCTGCGCCCGATGCTGTACTACTACGCCGACAGCGGCGTCACCGGTTGCGGGCAGACCCAGTGCGTGAAGGCCGTGATGCTGATCGGCACGCCCGCCATCTGGTGGGTGGCTTTTCCGGTGCTGGCCTGGATGCTGTGGCGCGCGGTGGTCCGTCGCGACTGGCGCCACGGCGCGGTGCTGGTGGGCTACGGCGCCGCGCTGCTGCCCTGGTTCGCCACCCTCGACCGGCAGATGTACTACTTCTACGCCGTCCCGATGGCCCCGTTCCTGGTGATGGGCGTGGCGCTGGCGCTCGGCGACGTGCTGGGCCCCGCGCACCCCAGCACCATCCCGCGCAGCCCCGCCGGGATCTACCTGCCCACCCCGCCGAACGAGCGGCGCAGCCTCGGACTACTCGCGGTCTGCCTCTACCTGGGCCTGGTGATCGCCAACTTCATCTGGCTGTGGCCGATTCTCACCGCGCTACCGATCACCCCGGGCAACTGGCACGACCACCTCTGGCTCCCTAGCTGGAGATAAGAGTTCAGGCCTCGAGTGCCGCCTGCACATAGCGCAGGGCGGTGGCGTCGTCCAAGCCCAATCTGCGCACCGTCGCGACGTAGGCGGTGGCCGCGCGGCCTGCCACGTCGCGGGTCGGGTCTCCCGAGGAGGCGATGAACGAGCCTTGCCTGCCCCGGGTTTCGACCACGCCGTCCGCCTCCAACTCGCGGTAGGCGCGTGCCACCGTGTTGGGGGCGAGGCCGAGTCGAGCCGCAAGGGCGCGGACGGTCGGGATCTTGGTTCCCGCGGTCAGTTCGCCGGAACGCACCTGGGCGATGATGCCGAGGCGTAGCTGCTCGTAGGGCGGCACGGTCGAGTCGTGCGAGACGGTGATGGTGAACATGCCCGCGCTCACAACTCGTCGCGGGACAGCGGGCAGGACAGGCAACGCGGGCCGCCGCGGCCGGAGCCGAGTTCGGAGCCGGGGATGCGCAGCACCTCGATGCCTTCGTCCTCCAGCCTGGCGTTGGTCATCTCGTTGCGCTCGTAGGCGACCACCACGCCGGGCGCGAGCGCGAGGGTGTTGTTGCCGTCGTCCCACTGTTCCCGTTCGGCGGTGACGCCGTCCAGTCCCGTCTCGATCACCCGCAGCTTGCCGATGCCCATCGCCTCGGCGGCCGCGGGCAGGAACGGGTCGGGGCCGCTGATGTCGACCCGGCCGCTGCCGAGCCGGCCGCCGTAGTCGTCGGCCTTGCGGATGGTGAAGGCGCACAGCGATTCGCGCACCGCCGGATACATCACGACAGCGTCCGCGTCGACCATGGTGCACACCGTGTCCAGGTGCATCGTCGCGCGGGTTTGCGCGATCGGCACGACGAGCACGGTGTGAGCGAGGTCATCGTCGAACAGGCTGCGCGCCAAGGCTTCCGCGCCGGCGGGCGAGGTGCGCTCGCCGACGCCCACCGCGACCACGCCCTCCGAAAGCAGCAGCACGTCACCCCCTTCGATCGGCGCGGTGTGCGATTCGTACGCCCGGCGCACCCCGAGGAAGCGGGGATGGAACGCGTAGATGAGATCGGTCAGTGAGGTCTCCCGGCTGCGGGCGGGCAGCGCGAGGGAGGTGATCGCCACGCGCGGACCGACCCAGAACGAGGAATCCCTGGTGAACAGCAGATTGGGCAGCGGATCGATGACGAAGTCGCCGCCGTGGTGCATGCGGCGCACCAGCGAGGTGGCGTCGGGCCCGAACGGCAATTCGTCGAAGGTCATCCCCGCCATGAGGATGTCGGCCAGTTCCCCGGCGGGCACGCCGCGCAGGAAGGTGGCCAGTTCGTCGGCCAGCGTGTGTCCGAGCCTGCGCGCGTCGACCGCGGCCGAGATGCCCTGGATCCGGGCGGCGCCGCTGACCTGGATGGTCTCGGCGAGCAGGTCCGACAGCAGCAGCACCTCGGTGCCGCGGCCACGCAGTACTTCGGCGAACGCGTCGTGCTCCTGCTGCGCGCGCTCCACCCACGGGATGCCGTCGAACAACAGCTGATCGTTGTTGCGCGGGGTCAGCCTGCGCAGCTCGTTGCCCGGCCGGTGCAGCAGCACCGTACGCAGCGTGCCGACTTCGGACGTCACGGCCAAACGCGCACCCTCCCGCGCGGACACAGCATCTGCTCCCATGATCGAACCGTAGTGCGCCGCGGCCGGAAGAGCACGGAAATCCCGGCTTCGGCGTGCGGATCGGTGCGCGATCGCCGAATTCGGTCCCAGCACACCCTAACCTCAAGTATTGTTGAGGTGATTGGGAGGAGCGTGCATGTCGACAGCAGCCGATTGGCGGGCGAAGGAGCTGACCCCCGGGCAGCTCTCCGAGCGTAGTGGAGTCGCGGTCTCCGCGTTGCACTTCTACGAACGCGAAGGGCTCATCACGAGCAGACGCACCAGCGGGAATCAGCGCAGATATGCCCGCGAGACCTTGCGCCGCGTCGCGTTCATCCGCATCTCCCAGCGCGTCGGCATACCGCTGAGCGAGATCAGGGCGGCCCTCGATCAACTACCGGAAGGCCGCACGCCCACCCGGCGCGATTGGGAGACCTTGTCCACCACGTGGCGCGCCGACCTGGACGACCGGATCACCCAGCTGATCCGATTGCGCGACAGCCTCACCGGCTGCATCGGCTGTGGCTGCCTTTCCCTCGGCACCTGCCGCTTGGTCAACGAGCACGACCGGCTCGGCGCCGAAGGTCCCGGCGCGCGCGTGCTCGACGTGCAGCTCAATTGCCCGTCGAAGCCAGCAGCCTGCTGAACCGGGCGCTGGTGCGCCGCATCACGAACTCGTAGGGGAAGGCGAACTTGCGCTTCCACCAGTAACCGAAGCGGATGTCGAACGAGCTGTAGATCAGGAACCGGTTGCGTTCGATCCCGCGCAGGATCGCCGTCGCCACCCGCTCCGGCGGCACCGCGTGCTCGGTGAACGCCGCGGTGAGCCGCTTGATCTTCGGGTCCTCTTTGTTCACTCCGACCAGCTCGACGCTGCGCACCAGCGGCGTGTTCACCGCGCCGGGCGCCACCAGATGCACCGTGATGCCGTGTTGCGCCAGATCCACCCGCAACACCTCGGATACGCCGCGGATGCCGAATTTGCCCGCGCTGTACGCCGCGTGCCAGGGCAGCGCGAGCAGGCCCGCCGCCGACGACACGTTCACCAGCGCACCGCCCTTGCCCGCGCGCACCATGGGCGGCACGAAGGTCTCGATGACATGGATCGGCCCCATCAGGTTGACCTCCACCATGCGCCGCCAGTGCGTGTGCTCCAGGTTCTCCACGGTCCCCCAGACCGATGTGCCCGCGATGTTCATGACGACGTCCAGGCTGCCGAGTTCGGCGTGCGCCCGGTCGGCGAAGGCGCGCACCGCGTCGTAGTCGGTGATGTCCAGCGCTTGCGCCAGAGTCACACGTCCGCCCGCGGCGCGGATGTCCGTCACCGTGGCGTCCAGGCCCTCGGCATTGATGTCGGTGAGCACCAGTTCGGCGCCGTCCGCGGCGGCGGCCAGCGCGGTGGACCGGCCGATACCGCTCGCCGCGCCCGTGACCAGAACCTTCGCATCGCGCACCGTCGTTCGACCCGCTCGCCCGCGACCTCTACCCAGCACTGCGCTTCCCATCTCGAATCGCCGAATCGGTTCCCCGCAGGGTAGTCCAGTGGACGGCCGCCGACCGGGAACGCCGCTAACGACCCAGAACCGCGAGCATGCCCGCGACGGCTCGCGGCCAGGTGAATTGCTCGGCCCGGCTGCGCGCGGCGCTGCGCCGGCGGGCCTGCGGCATGGCCAGCACGTCGCTGACCGCCCGCGCGAACGCGGACGGATGGTCGGCGGCCACCGCGCCGCAGTCGGCGGTCACGATGTCGGCCAGCGCGGAGGATCGGCTCGCCACCACGGGCGTGCCCGCCGCGAGCGCTTCCAGCGCCGCGAGGCCGAAGGTCTCGTGCGGACCGGGCGCCAGCGAGACGTCCGCCGTGGCGAGCAGTTTGGCGACCATCGCGCGCTCGGCGATGAAGCCGGTGAAGTGCACGGCGGGCACCCCGCCCGGCAGCGGGGCCAGCGCACGGGCCCGCCGCTGCAACGCGTCGCGGCGCGGGCCGTCCCCGGCGACGACCAATCGCGCCTCGATACCCGCCTCCCGCAACGCGCCGACCGCCTCGATGCTGCGATCCACCCGCTTCTCGACCGACAACCGGCCGCAGTGCACCAGCAGCGGATGACCCGGCACCCCCAGATCGGCGCGCAGCCTGCGATCGCGCCGGTGCGGGTTGAACAGATCGAGATCGACGCCGAGCGGGACCAGCTCCACGTTCCGCGCGTCGATGCGCAGGAACTCCTCGCGAGCGAAGCTGGTGGTGCACACGACGATGTCGTAGTCGGTGGCGGTGTGCCGGTTGGCCACGTCGGCGCAGCGCCGCGCCACCGGGCCGGGCAGCACCTGCCCGAGCAGCCGGTCGAGCCGCTCGTGCGAGATCATCACGCCTGCCACGTCGCGCCGCCGCGCCCAGCGGCCGAATCCGCGCAGCGTCAGCCGGTCGGAGACCTCCAGCACGTCGGGCCGCAATCCGTCCAGGACGTCGGCCACCCGGCGTGGATCCGCGGCACGGTAACCCCCGGTCCACGGAATGGCCAACGCGGGCAGTGTGATCCGTACGACCCCGGTGGGCAGGATCTCCTCGGACCGGCGCGGGCCAGGCACGATCAGCACCACGTCGTGTCCCGCGGCGACGTAACCCTCGCCCAGATGGTGCAGCGCCGTGCGCAGCCCACCCGACCGCGGGCCGTAGAAGTTCGCAAGCTGAACTATGCGCACGTGGCCGATCGTGCAGCGGATCGGGTTACCCGCGCCCAACGGTGCGTGAACGGCCGTGAAAGAACCGGATAACCGGCGGCTGTGGCGGCGATCTCAGTGCGCGGGCAGCCCGCGCCCGGCCCGCGGAAGATCGAGATCGAGCGGGATTCGGCCCGCGGTGAGGTGCGTCTCGACCTGCTCGGCGGGCATCGGCTTCGCGATCAGAAAGCCTTGCGCGCGGTAGCAGCCGAGGCCGACCAAGGTGCGCGCGGCGACCGCCGTCTCGACGCCTTCCCCGACGACGCCGAGCCCGAACGAGCCGGCCAGGCCGATGATGGATTTCACGATGGCCAGATCGTCGGTGCTGGCGCCGAGCCGCTGCACGAAACCACGATCGATCTTCACCGCGTCCACCGGCAGCGCCTTCAGATGCGACAGCGAGCTGTAGCCGGTGCCGAAATCGTCGATGGCGATCTGCACGCCCATCCGCTTGAGTCCGCGCAGCGTGACCTGCGTCCGGGCCAGGTCCTGAACCACGACGTGCTCGGTGATCTCCAGGCACACCGAGCTGCCGTCGATGCCGAACAGGCGCAGGATGTCCTCGATGCGCTCGACGAAATCGAGGCTCACCAACTGCACCGGCGACACGTTGATCCGCATCACGACATTGCCCGCCAGACCGCGCCTGCGCCATTCGGCGAATTGCGCGCACGCCGACCGGATCACCCAGCGGCCCAGTTCGCCGGCCAGATTGGTGGCCTCGGCGACGGTGACGAACGCGGCGGGCGGCAGCAATCCCCTGGTCGGGTGCAGCC
The DNA here is from genome assembly GCF_053603155.1 of Nocardia sp. NPDC004260. Lineage (NCBI taxonomy): Bacteria > Bacillati > Actinomycetota > Actinomycetes > Mycobacteriales > Nocardiaceae > Nocardia > Nocardia sp. NPDC004260. The sequence continues at coordinate 67,752 of NZ_JBSGEZ010000001.1, forward strand.
AGCGAACCAGCGCCTCCAACGCGACGATGCGGCCCGTGCGCAGATCCACCTCGGGTTGGTAGTGCAGCAGCAGCGAGCCGTCCGACACCGCGCCGCGCAGGTTGAGCTCCACGTCGTCCTGGAGTTCGAATTGCGCGCGCATGGTGTCGGTGAACACCGCGACGCCGTTGCCGCCGCCCGATTTCGCCGACAACAGCGCGTGATCGGCGCGGCGCAGCACGTCGGCGACCGTCGTCTCACCGGGGAAGCCGAGCGCGACGCCGACGCTGGCGCCCCGGCTGACCGACTCGCCGCCGACGGTGACGCGCCGCGCGATCAACTGCTGGATGCGGTTCGCCTCGTACTCGGCGGCCACCGCGTCCATCGGCTTGGCGGGAACGATGACGAATTCGTCGCCGCCCAGTCGGGCGATCATGTCGTTCGGGTCCAGGTTCTCCCGCAGGCGCGTCGACAAGGTGCGGATGAAGTTGTCCCCTGCGGTGTGACCGAGGAAATCGTTGAGTGCTTTCAAGCGGTCCAGGTCGAGGAAGAAAGCGGCCACCGGGCCGGGGCTTCCCGCGCGTAATCGCTCCTCCATGTGCTCGAGCAGCGCGCGCCGGTTGGCCAGGCCGGTCAGGTCGTCGTGCAGCGCGATGTATCGGAGACGTTCCTCGGCGACCACCCGCGCTTGCAGTTGCGCGAACAGCGCCGCGATGGCTTTCAGCACGTTGAGTTCGCGATTGCTCCACTCCCGATCGCCCGACTTGACGAACCCGAGCACACCGGTCGGCTCGCCACGCGACATCAGCGGTACCGCCGCCGAGGTCACCCCGACGATGCCGGAGCCACGGCGCACGGTCTCCTGGTAGTCGGCGAATTCCGGGGTCGGGCGCGCGACCATCGGCTCGGTCGCGTTCTCCAGGGCGCGGAACACCGGGTCGGCGCCGTCGAAGTAGATCACGCCGAGCGGATCGGGATCCGGAATGTTCTGCCGGTGCGGCCACTCGGCGATGAGCACCGTTGCCCGGCGTTCGCGGTCGGTGTGCCGCACGTAGCTGAAGTCCACGTCGAAGTACTCGACCAGTTGCGCGAGCACGCGTTCGGTGGCGGCGACCATGGTCGTGGCGTCCACACCCATGAGCTCAGAGGCGACCTGGGTCACCAACGAGTCGAGTGTCCGCCGTGGCACATTGTCTCCGATCGCGCTAACTACTGGTGTCCACACCGAGCACCGGACGCCGCCTGCTGCGTACGGTGGCGGCGGAGGCGTAGCTCAGGCGAAGCACCAACGCCATGGTCTCATGCTCAGGCACTTCCAGCAGGTCCAGGAAACGGCCCTGAAGTGACGTTAGTGTATCCGTGAAGTCGGGGGAAATCGCTGCAAGTTCCGCATGGCGTCGGGCGTAGAGGTATACCGGGGAAATCGGCTGCACGCACAATCCGAGGCGCTCGGCCCGCACCCAAACCCGCGCGACCGCCGCGCCCGCCGCCGCGTAGTCCGTCAATCGAGGGTCGGCCGCGTCGAATGTCACGGCCAAAATGGCGGAGCTGGACCGCACCCGGTCACCGGTGTATTTCCCCAGCGCCGCTCCACCCGACCAGGACCGCAACTGCGCCATGACGTCGGCGCGGGTGGTGATCTGGAATGCCGCCCATTCGTCGTCGGTCAGTTCCAGGCTGCGCGCATCGATTCCGGTCTCCGGCGCGTCGTCCGCCCAACGGACTTCGGCGAGCATTTCCTCGTATAAGCGGGGCGTGAGATAGCGGACCCGATCGGACTCCCCCAGCAACCTCGCAGCTTCCTCGATGTCCTCCCGTTCCACGACGGCGCGCACATGCGCACCGGCCGATTCGGCGGCCGCCGCGAGCGCGTCGAGTACGCCGTCTGCCAGCGGGGCCCCGGTGCCGACCCTGCGGTTGGTCTCGCGTCGCAGGACGGCGGGATAGTCGGCCGCCAGCTCGACACTGCGATCCTTCCCCAGCCGCAAGCGGGCCACGAGACGACCGGACCCCGGCGCTCCTTCGACGAACTCGTGCGGGCCCAGGATTCCGTGCGCGGCCGCGGCGACCCGCGCGTTGTAGACGGCTGCGCCGAGCGCGACGGCGCTGCCGCGATAGCCGATGTCCATCGCCGTGCTGCACTCGGGCGCCAGCTCGATGGCGATGTCATCCGCGCAGGCCCGCAACGACCAAGGCTGCATGTTTCCCCCGGATGGAGCCCGTTGCGCGCAGGCGAGGACGCTTTCGATGGGCCCGGTGACGGGCTCGGGCGGCGCCTCGGCCCACACCGGCTCGTCGTTCGGCGGCGGATCGGCCAGCTCGTCGAGGTGCCGTTCCACATCGATCCGGACACGACCGGAATCCAGCTTCAGCCCCAGTCCGATGCGCCGCACGGCGGCGGCCACGCTCGCGGCGCCGAGGCCGACGTCACCGGCCAGCTGCGGCCAGCTGTTCACCGTCTCGCCGACTTCGACCAGGCTCGCGCCCAGCCGGGGCGACAGCCCGGAGGCGCCGAGCAGCTTCACCACGTACGGCGCCTTCTCCCGCGACGTCAGCCCCCGCAAATCCCGGGCGCTGACCTCGCCGAGTAATCCGTGGAACGCGGGACGGCGGGCTTCGAGATCGAAGCGCTCGACGTCCAGCAAACCACGGTCACTGGTTTCCATCAGTACTGGAATGCGGTGCCGGGCCGCCGCCTCGCGAATCACGAGTTTGATATCGAGCGAATCGCACTCCTCGACCACGATCGCGAGTCCGTCCAGGAATTCGTCCACCGAATTCTCGTCGACCCCGGTCGCGAAGATCTGCACCGGGAGATAAGGGTCCAACTCGGCGATACGGCGTGCGGTTACCACCGCTTTGTTGACGCCGATGTCGAACAGCGTCCCGGCGACCCGGTTGAGATTCGACAACTCGATATCGTCCAGGTCCGCCAAGCGCAATCCCCCGCAAACACCCTCCATGGCGAGCAGATGCGCGATCGCGTGCCCGGCGCTTTGTCCGATGATCCCGATCGTGCGTTCGGCCAGAAGGTCCTGTTCGGCTCTGGTCAGTTTATTCCGATTACGATCCAGCCGGATCATCCGGAAAGTACGCGGCCCCGGCAATCCGACCACCGCGGCGCGCCACGGATAGTAGATCCAGCGATCCGCTTCCGGCCCCTCCGGAATATCGGGCGCGGCAACCATTCTGCTGTATTCGGCGCGCAACGACGCACGCAGATCGAGGATTTCGATGCGCGGGTCGGCGCGCAGCGCGGCGAGTATCCGCGCGTCCTCCGGATCGGCGGGGTCGATGATCAGCGGCCGGTGGTCCGCCGCTCGGCTCCGGTCATCGCCCATGTCCGCGCCGGCCCTCCGTCGGCCGCCCGATCCCGCATCGCATATCGGGCGTACGCGCGGTCGACAGACCGAGCGCGTCCTGTTCGCGCTGGGTCAGGGATCGCTGCGCTTCCTCGGCTGACGCGGCATAGCTCCGGGTATCCCACCACAGCGGAACGGTTCGGTAGCGCTCGTCCGGATACGGCACCGCGGGAATGCGCTCGGCCGCAACCGCACCGCACGCCTCGTGGCGGGCCACGGTGAAAGAGGCCACCGTCGCGAAGCCGTAGCGGGCGCCGAGCAGGCGCGCGCCGTGCAGCACGGTGCGCGAGATCGCCGCGCTGAGTTCGCTCCGGTTGGCGGCATCGCGAGCGACCCACGCACCCTTGGCCTCGATCACGCCCTGCGGTATCCGGTCGGCGATCATCTGCCGCAAGTCGTCCGCGCCCGGCTGACCGGCCCATTCCACCAGCGCGTGCGCCTGCCGCGCGTCGGTGTAGGGGCCTTGCATCCGCACCCCGGCGACCATGTCGCCGTCGGCGTCGAGCGCGGCGAAGAACAGCGCCGAGGACGCACCGTCGGCGACCGTTTCGTATTCGAGCGCGTGTTCGACTCCGAAATGTCGGTAAACGTCACACGCCCCGTGCAGATACCGGTCCCAGAGTTCCGGCTGCACGCCCGGTTCGGAGACAAAGAACGCACACTCGGATTGCGCGTCGTAATACCGTCGCACTCCCCGCCCACGGGAGTTCCTCGGCACGACTGCAATCAGATCCACAGTCATGTTGTTCCTACTCCATCGCCGCGCTGCCATGCGCGATAGTCCAGCCCGATGCAGCCCCCCGCGGCCCCGAGCCGAGACGAAGTTGCCCAGGGCAGTATCCGTCATCGGACAGGAATTGACCAGCCGTCCGGCTAATCTTCCGAAAACTCTGCGGTACACGTCATATTTTCGCAGGTCAGAGCTGGCGTATTCGAAATCGGAAATAAGATGGAGACCAGTCGGTTCAGGGCCAGTTACCGATTAGCAATTTAAACGAGGATAGAAATGAACAACTCGACCGATTCCGGGCCGTGCCAGATCTCGATCTCTTCACGGTAGGCCCGAGTGATCTCGGCGGACGCCGTCGCGTCGTCGACCTGCGCCCAGACGTCCTCTACCGGATCGTGATAGTCGCCGTTCGGCGCGAACCGGGCATAGACGCCTTTCGGAACCCGCACCAAGACGTCACCCACCGGCACCGCGTCCGGCGCGGGGTACTCGAAACAGACCACAGCGTTGTAGTTTCCGGCCGGATCCGGCACGTACACCGTGTACATCGGACGGTCCACGCCGTCCCGGTCCCGCAGGCGATCCTTGAGGAACTCGATGAGGTCGCTGTTGCTGACCTTGAAGCTCGGGCGCACGCGCGGGACGACCAGCCCGCCGTAGACCGCCTCGGCACGCACCACGATCGCATAACTCATCGCGCGTCGACCGCCAGGTACAGATCGATCTTGTAGGCGTGCGGGTAGCACTCGAAATCGCCGGTGTAGGTCCGCTTGATCTGGTTGTGTTCCTCGGCGTAGGCGATCTGCGTCCACAGGTCGGTCATCACCTGCGGGAAGTTACCGACCGAGGAGAACCGTGCGTAGGCGCCGCGCGGCAGCCGGGCGACCAGGTGACCGCGGGTGACGTCGGCGAAGGATGCGCACTGATAGCCGACGATCTGGGTGTTGTACGTGCCCAGCTCACCGGTGTAGTCGGTGTAGGCGCTGGCCAACGGGCCGCCGAGTTCCTGGTGCAACACCGCCGCCCAGGCGGCCTCCAGATCCCGGTCACGCAGTTCCCCGAGCGCACGTTTGGGGCTGCGTACCGGCAGCCCGGCAACCCACGTCTCGTCCCGCTCGACGATCTCAAACTGCATGGAAAGACTCTTTCGAAAGAAGCCGCAGGTAAACCACCGCATCCGGTCGGTCGGAATCGCCATGCTACCAACCCCGACCGGGTGGTACCGATCACATATCGCGTCCGGCGGCCGCTCGATCACCCCGCTGAACTGGACAGATGTCCGAAGCGGTACCGTCCGGACGGGACCGATCACCGATCGACAACACCGGCCGGTCGCGTCGGCGCACCGTGGGCACGATCGCCCGGTTCGTCCCTCCCCTGGCACCACCGAAGGGAGTACTGATGCACGAGACACCGATCTCCGACCGACACTGCCACGCCCTCGGGCGCCCCACGGTATGGGCCTACGCCACCGCCTCGTACGGCCGGTGCTGACGTGTGCCGGACCATCGCCGAACTCGACGCGGCGGTCGCCGACTGCTTCGCCTGCCCGCGTCTGGTCGCCTGGCGCGAGCTCGTCGCGCGACAGAAACGCGCCGCCTTCCGTGACCAGACGTATTGGGGCCGTCCCGTGCCAGGCTTCGGTCCGGCGGACGCGCGGATGCTGCTCGTCGGACTCGCGCCCGCGGCGCACGGCGGCAACCGGACCGGCCGCATGTTCACCGGCGACCGCAGCGGCGATGTGCTCTTCGCGGCGCTGCACGCGGTCGGTCTGGCCAACCAGCCGACCGCGATCAGCGTCGACGACGGCCTGCGGCTGCACGGCGTTCGGGTGACCGCTCCCGTGCACTGCGCGCCGCCGGACAACAAGCCGACGCCGGAGGAGCGAGATCGCTGCGGGCACTGGCTGGCGACCGAACTGCGACTGCTGACGCCCACCGTCCGCTCGGTGGTGGTGCTCGGCGCGTTCGGCTGGCAGGCACTGCTTCCGGTGCTGGCCGAAGCGGGCTGGGCCGTACCGCGCCCGCGACCGAAATTCGGCCACGGCGCGCACGTCGAACTGGCCGCCGCCGAGGAGGGCCGCAGTCCGCTGCACTTGTTCGGCTGCTACCACGTCAGCCAGCAGAACACCTTCACCGGACGACTCACTCCGGCCATGCTCGAAGCGGTGCTGGCCGAAGCGGCGCGGGTCGCGGGGCTCGAGGTGCGACGAAGCCACGCGCCGCTCGGGTGATCGGTCGCGCATCGCCGCTCGGCAGCGGGTTCAGACGTGATCGACCAGGGCCGGATGACCCGCTTCGTGGGCGCAATGCGCGCAGCAGAAGTAGTCTCCACGTGCCTCCACACCGTGCCCGACGATCCGGCAGGAACAGTGCGTGCAGGTCGGGGCCATGGCGGTGATCGCGCATTCGAAGCTGTCGAAGGTGGCGGATTGGCCGTCGCGGATGATGGTGAACGTCTTGTCGTACTCGTTTCCGCACGTATCGCAGGTGGCCATGAGATGTGGTCCTCTCGCGTCGATGGGCTCGAATATCGCAGTTCGCGGTACCCAGCGCCGAGGACGCGAAACGAGCCGGGAGACCTCAGCTCAGCCGCAGCGCCGCGACCGGGCAGCTGTCGACGACGAGCTCGAGCAGCTCCCGATCGCTCGTGACGGTGTCGGGCGGGACGACGATCCCGTCCGCGCCGACCCGGAACAGATCGGGCGCCAGCGCTTCGCACATGCCGTGCCCCGCGCAGACGATACGGTCGGCGACGATCCTCATCGGACGATCCGCTCCAGCCGGATGGGCAAACCATCGGCGGGCACCGGTCCGGTTCCGGCGACCAGTGGCAGCTGGTAGCCGTCCGGCACGCTCCAGCGATACCGCAACAGCATCTGATGCACGACGGCTTTCACGGTCATGCCGCCGAAGTAGAGGCCGATGCACTTGTGCGCCCCGCCACCGAAAGGCGCCCAGGCGAAGCGGTGCGATCTGTCCTCACGACGGTGCTCGGCGAAACGTTCCGGGTCGAAGGTATCGGGATCGTGCCAGTACTCCTCGTTGCGCATCAGCCCGTACGTGCCACAGAGGATGAACGTCCCCTTCGGCAGGTAGTAGCCGAGGATGTCGGCGTCGGCGATGGTTTCGCGGACCTGCTGGGCCACCGGCGAGTAGACCCGCAGCGCTTCCTTGAACGCGAGGTCGAGCGAGGGCAGGCGGTCGAGATCGTCGTAGTCCAGCGCGGGCTTGCCCAGCGCGACGGATTCGGCGCGCAGCCGCTCCTGCCATTCGGGGTGCCTGCCGAGTTCGTAGACGAGCATGGACGCGGCGATGGTGCTGGTGTCGTGGGCCGCCATCATCACGAAGATCATGTGCTCGATCACCTCGGCGTCGGTGAAGGTCTCGCCGTCGGCGGTGCGGGCCCGGCACAGCACGCTGAACAGATCGTTGCCGCCGCCCGCGCGCTTCGCGGGCAACTCGCGGCGGAAGTGCTCCTCGAGCACCCGGCGGCCACGCACGCCGCGGGCCCACACACCGCCCGGCACGTTCGCCCGGATCAAGGCGGCCCCGCCGCGCACCGCGTCCTCGAAGGCGCGCTCCAATCGGGCTGAGCTCGCGCCGGATTCGGCGCCCGCGAAGACTTCGGTGGCCTGCTGGAGCAGCAGTTTCTTGATCGCCCGGTAGACCGGGAAATCATCGGCGGGCTCCCACTGCGCGATGCCGCGGGTGATCCGAGGCGTGGTCAGGTCGAGGTACCCGATCAACCGCGGCCGCGTGAAGGCCTGCTGCATGACGCGCCGATGGAAGAGGTGGTCGTCGAAATCGCGCAGTAGCAGACCCCCGCGGAAGAACGGGCCGATCACCCACTCCCAGCCGCGCTGCGCCGACAACACCTTGTCGCGGTCCAGCATCACCGCCTCGTAGCCCTCCGGACTGCCGAAGGTGACCATGCGCCGACCGAGCATGCCGAACCACTGCACCGGGCCGAAGCGGTCGAAACGCTTCCGCGCGAATTGAATCGGGTCGGCCAACACGTGCAAGGTGTATCCGATGCCGGGGACCCCGAAGTCACCGAGCACCGGTTTCAGTCCGCTGCCCGGCGGCGGATCGGCCAGCGGCCGCACCGGCGCCGGGTAATGCGCGACCGCTCGCGCGGCCGCGCGCTGCGCGTGCCACGCCCAGGTGGTCCGCGCCTGGCGGATCGTGCCGGAGATCTCATCGAACGACTGGGGCACAAGCAGACTCATGACGATCTTCCCTTCGCGACACTGCGATAGTCCGACGATAGAGGAAACCATCGTTTCCGTAAACGGTTGTTTCCTAATTTCGGCTGCGCCAAGCTGGCGTGGTGACCCGTCCCGTCAGCAGCACCTACCGCGGAGCCTCCACGGCCGAGCGCCGCGAGGACCGGCGCAGGCGGTTGCTCGACGCCGCACTCGACATCATCGGCACACAGGGACTGTCGGCGTTGACCGTGCGCGGGGTGTGCGAACAGGCCAAGGTCGGCCCGCGCTTCTTCTACGAGGCGTTCCCCGACCGCGATGCGCTGGCCTCGGGGGTGCTGGTGGAGATCCAGCAGGCGGCGCTGGACCGGGCGAAGGCCGCCATCGCCGAGACCACGGGCACGCCCGCCGACCGGATCCGCGCCGGAGTGGCGGCCCTCATCGTCGAACTCACCGACGATCCGCGACGCGCGAAAGTGGCGTTCGCCCAGACCTACGGCGACGAGGCGCTCATGCGCAGCCGGTTCGCGGGCATGCGCCAGGTCGCCGACGTCATCATCGAGCAGACCCGTCTGGTGCTCGAGCTGCCCGAAGGGCAGGACACCGCGATCGCCGCGACCTCCCAGCTGATCACCGGCGGCGCGGCCGAACTGGTTCTCGTCTGGCTGGACGGGGGGCTCGACGTCGACCGCGACGGGCTGATCGCGCTGCTGGCCGATTTCACCGTGGCGATGCTGGATCGGCTGCCCGCGGTCGCCGGACGACTACTGTCCGGCCTCACACCAGATTCCTGATCAGCGACGACATCAGCGGCTCGCGCAACCCGGGCAGCGCGGCGAAGTCCCCCGCGACGACTCGGTTGGTAGCCAGCGAGACGACCGCGCCGATCACCGCCTCGCCCGCCAGCCGCTGATGCGGGCGCGTCGCGCCGAGCGCCTCGGCGAAACCGTCCACCAAAGCCGCCTGGGTCGCCAACCGCCGCTCCAGCACCGGCCTTCCCGCCGCGTACACCTCCACCAAGAAGACCTTCGCCACCTGTGGTTCTTGCGCGAGGGTGGAGAAATAGGCGTCGAGTGCCCGATCGATCCGCTCGAGCGGCGTGCCGTCAGCGGCGAGCGCGCCCGTGATCCTGGTCATCACGATCTCCACGGCGATGTCGTAGGCGGCGAGGAAGCACGTCTCCTTGTTCGCGAAGTGCTGGTAGAAGGTCATCCGGGACACCTCGGCCCGCTTCAGCACGTCCGCCACCGTCGCCGCCGCGTAGCCTTTGTCCGCGGCCGCCTCGATCATCGCCACCAGCATGCGGGCCCGCTGCGCGGCCACCACCTCTTCCGGCGCGATCCCGTGATTGCCGCCGTGCAGCTTCCCGCCGGCCCGAGCCTTCAGCAACGATCCTCGCTCCACACTCCGATGCTATGCATGCGCGCGCCGGTCGCGTGCCGGGTCGACACGCGACGACGTGCCGCGCGATCGAACCGCGAACGCCGGCGAACGGGGCACAATGACCGTCCGAGAGTGCTCGATTCGACGAAGAAGGAGCGTGATCGGCAGTGCGAAACAGGCAGTGGGTCGGACGAAGCGCCCTGATCGCGGCGCTGTGCGTCGGCGGGTTCGCGGCGTCGGCGGGTCCGGCGACCGCGGACGAACCCGCATTCGTGAACATCGGAGTCATCCGCACCTTCGGCGACACCTGCTACGGCGAAGGCCGGGCGGGCGTCTCCTCACCCGCCGGAATGCCAGGGGCGGCCCGTTTCGGCATCAGCTTCGTCAGCAACACGCCGACGGGCATGCCGTGCACCTTCACGGCGTTCGCCAATTGGCGCAACCTCGACACCGGCGCGGCAGGCACGGTGGCCGTGCCCGTCAGCGACAAGACCGCTCGGAATCAGCCGGCCGCGACCGTCTTCGCCGCATTGCCCACCGGCCCAGGTCGAGTGCGGGTCGACGTGACCACCGACTATCCGCACGTAGCGGCTCCGCCGGTCGAGATACGGATCAGCTGAGCGGCGGTTGCGCCCGCCACGTCCCCGCTTCACAGCCGCGTCCGATATGGTTGGCGCCGAGTCGTTTTCGGCCAATTGGCTGCTCGTCTAGCGCCTGGGGACGGCGTGCCGCAAAGGGGGAACACCGTGTCAAAGGAAACCGCTGCTCTCGATACGGGGGCAAGGTATCGCGCGCGAATACTGGTCGTCTGCGCCATCGCCGGTGCGTTGGCGACCTCGGCATGCGACGGCGGATCAGGCCCGAAGCATCCCGCGCACGCCACGCCGTCTCCCCTGCCCCCGCCCACCTCCAGCAGCCAAGCGGTAGGCAGCGAGAACATGGGTTATCTGTGGCCACTCACCGTCGACCACGGCACCCTGGAATGCCGCCCCGGCGATGTCGCCGTGTTCATCGCCCCGGACGGCACCGGCTACGCCTTGAACGACAACGCCTCCGATGCGGGATTCGCCGACATCGAATCCCTTCGCGCCACCGGCGCGGGCGGCGACAAGATCAGCCTCGGAGCCCTGCGCAGCAAGACCCTCGGACTCTGCCATCTGCCCGGCTGATCATCATCCTGCGCCTACTTTTCCTGCCTCCATGTTCCGCGAACCGAGACGGAACATGCCGATGCGCGGGCAGTGCCCGGCTCCTAGACTGGGGAACTGCGGCACGGTCGACCGTCGAAGCGCTAGGGCGATTCCGCGATCGGCACAACACGAAGTCCCTATCCAGCAAGGGCCGTCTACCCACGGCCCGTCCCCGATGGAGGAGGGCCGCATGCCCGACTCGTTCCACATGCGCGTCTGTCTGCTCGGCCACGGCTGCGTCTGCCCGACGGTCACCCTGTTCCTCGCCCCGGAGCCACTGATTCCCGGCGGCAACATGCTGCACCTGCTCGAACAAACCCCGATCGCCGAGGACACCGGAACACCGAGCGTCGATCCCGAGCTGATCGACGTGGTCGAGAGCGAGCCCGCAGGTCCAGCGCTGCGCGCCGAAGTCCACCGATTCCGCTCCGGCCGCCCCGACCCGCACCGGATCCACGACATCCTGCACGACCACCACATCACCGACGCCGCACCGATGGGCCTGGAAGTCACCGACCCCACCGAACTCACCCGCCTGGCGCTGCTCCCCGAGCACCCGATCGGCTACCGCCGCATCGACGACTTCCAGCAGGAAGCGATTGCCCGCGCCATGCTCGCGATCTATCGCCTCTTCGAAGTCGATCAGCGAGTGCGCCTGATGTACCACGGTTACGCCGACCCCGGCACGGGATGGTTCGCACTGCGAACCGCCACCGCTTGAGAGCCGGCAGGCGCGGGATTCCCCGGTGCCTACGCCTACGCGAGCAGGCTGCCCGGTATCAGAACCACCTCGTCCATGAGCGCGCCTTCTTGGGCGCTTCCATCGGCCGAGTCACGGCGGAAGGTCGTTCGCCCTGCGGGCGGCGGGTCACCAACTGGTCCAAGTCGGCGCTGATCGAGTCGCAGAAGGAACCGGATGCCACCGGGTCATATCCGCGATGACCCCGTTCCATCGCTACCACGTGCTCGACGGACTCGACTCTGGCGCACGAGGTCAGCATGCCTTCGTTCCAGGCCGTGAATTCCCAGCTGCTTCCTCGGACAAGTAATCCATCGTCATCCCTCACGGTTCCCAGTGCCACGACGCCGGTCGTATGCGCCCCGCAGCCCGGCACCAGCCCGCTTGGCCACACGCTGCGCCTGCTGACCACGTTCCGATGCGATCGCCCGCCGAGCCGACTCCGCGGTCCGACGACCGACGTCTTGCCCGAGTTCGCGCAGTTGCACGGCCCGTTCGGAATCGCGCAGCTGCCGCATCTGCTCGGGGGTGGCAAGCTGTGCTATCTGCCGTGTCGCCGTTTGGATGTGCTCGATCCCATCCTGCGCGCCCTGAATTCCGCGCTGCACAACCACGTGGTCCCTGGCCGTTTCCAACGACTTCCGCAACGCTCCGGCCTGCACGACAACAGTTCCCGCGACGCGATCGACCAGGGAGCGGCGGCTCGAACCGAAGACGCACACCGCGTTGATCACCAAGACGACGATCGCGATCAGCCACAGCACGAAAGACAGAAAGAACTGGCCCGCCAATAGCGCGATGCAGGCGCACGAGTACAGCCCGACGTCGGTCATCGTGCCCGCGAAGGCGCGCCGCGCCGCCTGCACCCGTCCCAGTCGGTTCTCGCCGCCGCGCAACGACCCCACTCGGAGGTCGAGCAAGACTTTGCCCAAAGTGCGTCCTTGCCAAGCTAATCCAGCGAACTGATAGGCGAACGTCGCCACGATCAACGCGCCGAATGCTTCGATGATGTAGACGAGCACCGTATGCACGACGTCCATACCGAACGTCTTGCCCGCTCCACCCCAGTTCCCATTCGACTGAATCACATCCCACACACCGGTCCCAGCGAGATCCGCCCAGCCCGAGAGGTAATCGGCGATCCGATAGTGCGTCACCGACCCCAACAACACCGCCAACCCCAGCACGAGACCGAAATCCACCCCCCAAGCCGCCGCCCGCCGCCCTGCCGGAACCAGGTCCCCAACCCCCTGCCCGTCGGCCATCCCGAGCACCTCCATCCCGAATCGACACGGCACCCGCTTCGGGGCGACTCCGGCACGAATCGTCGCAGCTCACAACGTTGTTCCGGTATCCATCGTTCGACCGACGGTCAGCGAGCCGCCCAGGTTCGATCGCGTTTCGACCACGCCGCCCACGGGCGCGGCGGCAGCTCCTGACGCACCGCGCATCTCCGAGAACGACGAGCGCCGACCGTTATTCGTGCGCGGACTGTCGGCCGACCTCGGTGAGTGATCTCGACTCCGACGCCGGTGAGACCTGCGGACGGCACTTTGTGGAGCGGATCACCAAGGCTCCTCTCGAGTGTTACCCCGACGTACCCCTTGGTAGGTTTCGGCTTGTTCACGCAGCGTCGCGCACCACCTCCAGCCTTTGACTCGCGGAACCTTCCTTCGATCCACAGTTCGCACGCCTCTTCCGTCATGGAAGGAGGCGGGAATCGTCATACCCACGGCATCCCCTCATGCCTGCCTCCGCAGGCGTGGCCGTCCGTCCCATCAAGCCTTGGAGCAACCGGTGATAACTGCACTACCGCACCAGTCCGTGGAACTCGACGCGGTCATCTTCGACTACAACGGCGTCATCGGCCTGCAGCCCACCGTTCCCATGTGGAGCGAGCTCGCCGAACTCGCCGGATGGCACGCAGACCAGCTCGAGCTCTTCCGGAATGCCTTCTGGAGCGCCCGCGAACCCTACGATTCCGGCGACTTCGACGACGCGGCCTTCTGGACCACCGTGCTCGGCCATCGCCCGGACCCGGAACTGCTCACGCAGTTGCGCGCCGTCGACACCGCGCTGTGGACCCGGACCGACGACCGCGTCGTAGCCCTCCTCCACCATGCCCGTCGGGCAGATCTCCCGATGGTGCTGCTCTCCAACGCACCCCACCCGGTCGGCGATGCCCTCGACGCCTCCGACTGGCGCACCCTGATGACCGACGCCCTCTACTCGGCCCGCCTCGGCATGAACAAACCCCACCCCGACACCTACCGAAACGCCCTCGCCGCGACCGGAGTTCGCGACCCCAGCCGCGTCCTGTTCGTCGACGACCGCGCCGACAACTGCCAAGCCGCCGCAAGCCTCGGCCTACGCACCCTCCACTACACCGGCTCCCCCGCCGATATCGAGACGCACCTCCGCGTCACCACCATCGCCGCGTAAGTCCCCGCGGGTTCGCACAGAATCTCCGGGGTCGGCACACCACCACTCGGTGGCGGATACACAGAAGTAAAAGGCGAGTGCTCTACTCGAGCACTCGCCTTTGGTGGAGCTAAGGGGAATCAAACCGGCGTCCCGCACAACTTGGATGCGAGCGCGGGTCTCGTTGTTGGAGCTGCGGCTGATCCACTACTTCGCCGAGCGCGGCTGACCGAGCAAATACTCCCGCATGTGCCGCGAGCCCGTGCGCGCGGTCTCGATGATGGTCACGGCCTCGCGCCCGGTGAGCCCCAGTCGCTGCGCCAACTCGACCGACACGGTCTCGGCGTCACCGACGAGTTCGCAGAGCAGCCGGTTACGCGCCTGCTCTGCGGCGTGCACTTCTTCCCGGGCCTGCTTGAACCGATCGGACCGCGAGGGGGCGCGGCCGCCCTCGCTGCGTGCGAATACTTCGCCGGTGCCGAGTAGCGCGGCCTTGGCGCGCTCGATTCGCGCCAACACCTCGGCTTCCTGCTCCGCGCTCATATCATCACGATATCCCGAGCCGCGAGGCGCGCGTCCAGCTCACGGACCGGCGGCGAACCCGCCCACGGCGACAACACTCGGCGGCCGTCCCGGATCGCGGCTGCCAAGCGAGGTGACCGGCATTGCGCGGTGAGGTCGGCAGCATCGCCGACAGTGTTCGCGGCCTCGTCCACCTCGCCGAGCTGGACGAGGGACCGCTGCAACTCGAGCAGCGATATCGCCCGATCACGTACGTACTGCGGCTGCATGAGGCTCAGCGCCTGTCGTGTCGCCGCTACCGCACTTCGAGCTTCGCCCAGGATCGAGAGGCAGTTGCCGCGATAGGAGTGCATCATCGCCTCCGACACGAAGTAGGCACGCGATCGCGAAGGGTGGCACGGCTCCACGCCAGCGATAGCCTCGTCGGCCTCGTCCAGCGCGACGAGACACGCCTGCCGCTGTCCGGCGACGGCGGCGGCCTCGGCCGCGCGCATCGCGACATACGCACGCAACGGCGCATCCTCGCTTTGGGCGACCCAGCTTCGAGCGGCGACGGCATGGTCGACGGCGACACGTGGGCGGCGCTGCCAGATGGCGAGCTGAGACAGGTGGCACAGCATGTACGCGCCGAGATCGGCGTCCTCGGCCTCGTGCGCTGTCTCGCGCGCCAGCTGGTAGAGCCGCGCGGCCGTGTCGTACTCGCCCGAGTCCCACGCCAGACACCCTGCGAAGCCGGTCCATTCGGCATACAGGGCCAGCGCTGCGGAGCGCATCGCGACGGGGCAATCGACCAACATGGCCTCGACGAGTTGCTGTTGAGCGATCACGAGTCCCTGCGCGGAAGGCGACCCGAGCATGTCGTCGAGCTGCATCGCCGAGTGGAGAGTGCTCCGCACAACTTCCAGCGCGGCAGCATCCGGTCGGCCCGCACCGGACATCAGCCAGCGGGCACGCTCGGCGTCGCCGATGCCGAGCACCGCCAGCCCACCGGCGCCGAGCGCCCCCACCTTGAACAATTGCCGCCGATCCACGTCGTTCTCCTCATTCGGGTGTAGCCGGGCGCGGAACGCCGCTACGACCTCCGCTGGTGCAAGAGAGAGCGTCGTATCGAGCACTGCTTGATACGCCGGACGGATTGATCGCCCGGCTTCCCAATGCTTGACCGTGCGCTCATGGGCACCCAACTTGCGGGCCCAATCTGCCTGGCTCAATCGGAAAGCATCGCGCAGAGCGCGGCTTTCCTTACCAGTCCACTCTCTGACGCTAACCATGTGTCTCCCAGCACGAAGTGGCCGCGACTCACTGTGCACCACAACGCCCCCACTGGTCCACCAAACCGCCACCGAAGCGCCACCGCCGTCGCCCCGAAGCTATTTCCGGCCCCGACGCCGGGAGACGCCGTCTGAAGATCCTCGGCGCCGGGTGCCTACCAACCCACTAGCAGCGAGGACGGTATGACCGCAAAGGTGATCGGGTTCCTGCGGAAGGATTTGGCAGCCTACCCGCAGCGAGAAGAAACGACGATCCGCGAACTGGCCGAGCAAGTCGGCTACACGGTCGTCGAGACGCTCACACCCGGCGAAGAGACCGAGCCCGAGACTGGCACGTGGCTGCTCGCCAAAATTCACGGACACCGCCTCGCGGCGGTAATTATCGCGGATCAGCGCTACATTCCACCGCCGATGATGGACGAAATCACTGCTGTCTGCGGCGTGGTCACTCCCCTCCAGATCATCCCGGCCCACGTCCAAAACCCGGAGGGATGAGCGATGGAACATCAGCCCTCGGCCGAACTGGAAGCCACAATCGCCATCTTCACAGCCGACGACGCCGCGAAACTTGCTATCGCCCGCTCCGAAGGCCCGATCTGGATGGCCGTCGACAAGCCGCAGACATGGGCACTGGTCGATGAGTACGGCACTCGAGGAGACGAGTTCACGATCATCGGCCCGGCTTTCAGTGCGCCGGAACTCCGCAAGGGTGATGCCGAGTGAACGGGTGGGTCATCTTCGCGATCGGGCTCAGCGCCGCACTGCTGGTGATGGCGCCCGTGGTTGCGGCCTCGATGTGGTGGCAGGTTCCCGTCGACCCCGACACGGTCAAGGCACGCGTGGCCGAGCGGCGGATGGATAACACGTTGTGGGCCGCAGGGTTTCCGCACGATGCGCCCGATCGAGAACTCGGTGTCCGGGAGGCGCACCAGACGATGCAGCGGCACCGCAACTGCGATGTCGCGTTGTGCCGGCGGAAGAGAGCGGCTTGGCAGACGCTCATCGACGCGAAGCGGATCCGCCCCGACGCATCTCGCCAGAGATAGGCAGAGGTGCCCAGACGCCCACCGGATAGGCGGGCCGATTTCGCTCCCCAGAGCGCGGGAGCTCAGAAGTAACGGAGGGAATCATGACCATCCAAGCTCGAATCAGAACTGCGGCTGTGGTGTGCGCGGCGGCCGCCGCGATGTTCGTCGGCGGCGCGATACTGCCCACAGTCACCCCGGTCGCCAGCGCCGGACCGTGCTTGTTCGGACACGTCGACCCGAAGAACGACAACTCGGCGTGCCGAGGGTCGGACGCTGCGAACTGGCCCGAGTCGGAGAAGACAGCCGACGGGAGCCCGTCGCTCACGTGCAGCCGACTCAATGACGGTGCGCGCGTGAGAACGGACGAGGGGTTCTACGGGTGGCGGTTCTGGATCTGCAAGAAGTACAAGGACTCGTGGGGTCACACCTATTACCAGTGGACCGAGGTTCTCGGGCAGTAGTGGGACACTGGCCGGATGGCAGACGACGAGTTGATTCGGACGCCGCGCTATGAGCAGGTGGTCGCGGCGGCCGCGGACATCGCACACAACCGCGGCGACGGGTTCATCGGCGTCGAGCATCTGATGCTGGCGATCCTCGCCGATGCGGACTCGGTTCCTACCCAGGAACTGTGCGCCCTCGGCATCGACCCGGCCATGATCACGGCGGCGCTCGACGCCACGATGAAAGACCCTGGGTACCTCACCGAGTCTTACCGAGCCCGTCACCTTGATGGAACGGTGACCGAGTACGACCCCGTGACCGGCGCATCGTGGGTCGTACAGGAGAAACCGACGCGGCCGGAGTAGAAACGCTGATACCGCCCGTCCCCAATGTGGGGCGGGCGGTGGCGTTCATAGCCGCCGCCCCATCCTTGCGGCTCACCACACCACGCGCGACACACTTCGACTTCTCGCGGAGCCGCTCAACACGGGTTCGAGACTGCTCGAAAACGCAGAAGACCGTGCAGACGTTGAGAGCTTCTGTTGATGACGTCTCGATGTGAGTCGACATCATAGCCCTGACCTGCACGGTCGTGGTGGAGCTAAGGGGAATCGAACCCCTGACCTTCTCGATGCGAACGAGACGCGCTACCAACTGCGCTATAGCCCCGTGCGGTTCCGGGGAACCGCGCTGTGACACTGTATCAGGCCAGCACCCTAGACTCCGAATCGGTACCCTGACCTGCGGATATGCCGGCGCGCTACGCGCCCGCCGCGCGGCGGATGTCGCCGCTGGTGCGGGTGCGCAGGGCGCGGGCGGTGGCCGGGTCGAAGGGGTCGAGGTGGGCGAACATGGGGTCTTCGTCGTCGGGCTCGATCAGGGTGGAGCGGCGACGGATCGCGCGGGCGGTGTCGCGGTCCATGGTGCCGCGTCCGGCGCGGCCCCGGCGCGCGCGTGGATCGGCTTCGCCCTGGTGGCCGCGGTGGAGGCGGGCCGCTCGGTTACGGCGGATCTCCTCTTCCATCCGCACCTGCTTGCGAAGGTAGGCCAGGTAGGTCGCCAGCACCGCGACGGCGAGTCCGCAACCCCACCACAGCATGGGGGTGAACACGAACGCGAGGCCGCCGAAGAGGATGGCGGTGAGCAGCAGGCCGAGCACGGCACGCTGCCGGAAGGTGTAGCGGGCCGCGCGGGCGATGGCGTCGGCCTCGGGATCGTAGCCGCCACGACCACGGCGGCTGGGGACGAAATCCGGCTCGTCCGGGCCCGCGTCGTCGTAGTCGTCGTACTCGTCGTAGTCCACGATGGCGGGCGCGGTGGAGCGCGCAGGCGGGATTCTGGCCGCGACCGGCTCGGGGTGGTGTGCGCCCACGCGGTCATCATCGGTCCCCGTGTCGATCTTCGCAGCGACTTCGGCGGCTTCGTCGTCCGGCTCGTCGTAACGCGTCTCGCGGTCCTCCGCTTCGTCCTCCTCCGGTGTGGCGGAGGCGAAGTCGTCGATCTCGATGTCGTCCGTCTCGGCGGCAGCGATGTCGGATGCCACGGCGTCGTCGGCCGTGGGTGTGTTCTCCTCGTCGGTCTCGGTGACGGGCTCGTCGGCCGGTGTCGTCATCCGGTCCTCCGCATCATCGCTGTGGGGATACTCTCTCGGTACGCGGCGTCCATCGTGTCGCCCACGGGGCCGCCAGTTCGGATCGGTTTCGTGCCCGGCGGCCGGGCCCTTCTTGAGACGTCGTTTGCCGCCGCCGCGGTGCAGGACCCTGGTTGCCAACGCGGCGTCGGTGGTCCGGCGGATTCTGGGGTGACGGTCGGCGAGGATCGGGAACAGGACGAAGACCCAGAGCACGACCAGACCGATCCACAGGATCGAATTCGGCATCGCGTCAACACCTCCGTCCCGCCTGGATTTCCTCCGGCTCGGCCCGCCAGCGGCGCGTCACACGCCCCGCGCTCGGCCGGCCCCCGTCCGACGCGACGGCGCGGACGCCGATCCCCTCGCAGGCTCACTGCCGATGGCACAAGACGCACCATCGACGTCCGTAGGCTAATTCCGGGTAGCACCAAGTTCCGGCAGGCGCGCCGTGCACATCCGCCACACCTGTCACATTCCCACCAATGTCACCGCGATCCGGTGGCCGGTTCTACAGCAGGGTGACGCGCCCCTCTCGCGCCAGCCGGTCCAGGACCGTTCCGGCCAGTTCCTCGACGGTCATGCCGACCAGCAGGTGATCCCGCCAGGCGCCGTCCACATCGAGGTAGCGCCGCAGCAGCCCCTCTTCCCGGAAACCGACATTGCGCAACACCGCCTGGCTGGCCAGATTCTCGGGTCGAACGGTCGCCTCCACCCGATGCAGGCCGACCGGCCCGAAGCAGTGGTCGAGGCCGAGCGCCAGCGCCGCCGTCGCGACGCCTTGCCCGCTGAGATCCTTGGCCACCCAATAGCCGATCCAGGCCGAGCGCAGTGCGCCGCGCACGATATTGCCTACGGTCAGCTGCCCGCCGAACGCGCCGTCGACTTCGATCACCAACGGGATCATCGCGCCGCGCCTGGCCTCCGCCTTCAGACTCGACCACAGCGACGGCCAGTTGGAAGCGTGGTTGCGCGCCTCCCACGCCCCGCGGCCGGTGGGCTCCCACGGCTCGAGGTGCGCTCTGTCCCGCAACCGGATCCGGCTCCAGGCCGCCGCGTCGCGCAGCCGCACCGGACGCAAGGTCACCTGGCCCGCCGCCACCCGAACCGGGCCGAGTCGCGCGGGCCATCCCGGATGCTGTGTGGCCCGGAAAACGTTCATAGCTTCCACGTCTCAGCCGCGCTGCGCGAGAAAGGCGACCTGGACTTCGTCACCGGTGCGGATGTCGGTGTCGTCCGGGTCTATCACGATCAGGCTGTTCGCCTCGGCGAGCGTGGCGAGCAGGTGCGAGGACGAGTTCCCGTTGCCGAGCGGCTGCACGAGGTATTCGCCGGTGGCTTCGTCCCGCATGAGCTGCGCGCGCAGGTACCCCTTGCGCCCTTCCATGGAACTGATCGGCGTGATGGTTCGCGCGCTGATTATCCGGCGCATGGGATGCCTGCGCCCCAACGCGATTCGGATCAAAGGCCGCACCATCACCTCGAACACCACCAGCGCGCCCACCGGGTTGGAGGGCAGCAGGAACGTCGGCACCTCGTCGCGGCCGAGCCGCCCGAAGCCCTGCACCGAGCCGGGATGCATGGCCACGCGGGTGATTTCGAGCTCGCCGAGCCCTTCCAGCGCCTCTCGGACCTGTTCGGAAGCCCAGCCGCCGACCGCGCCCGCGATGACGACCACCTCGGAGCGCACCAGCTGCCCCTCGACCACGTCGCGCAGCCTGCGCGGATCCGAACTCACGATGCCCACACGGTTGACGTCCGCGCCCGCATCCCGCGCGGCCGCGGCCAGCGCGTAGGAGTTCACGTCGTAGACCTGGCCGGGGCCCGGGGTGCGGTCGATATCGATCAGCTCGCCGCCCACGGACAGCACCGATAGTCGCGGACGCGGGTGCACCAGCACTTTGTCTTGACCGACCGCGGCGAGCAGCCCGACCTGCGCCGCGCCGATGATGGTTCCCGCACGCACCGCCACATCGCCCGGCTGGACGTCGTCACCGATCCGCCGCACGTAGTCGCCCGAGCGCACCGGCTCGTACACCTTGATCCTGGCCCGCCCGCCGTCGGTGAAATCCAGCGGGAGCACAGCGTCGGCGAGCGTCGGCATCGGCGCGCCGGTGTCCACCCGGACGGTCTGGCGCGGTTGCAAGCGGATCGGCTGACGGGAACCGGCGACCACCTCGCCGACCACCGGGAGGGTCAGGTCGACGAGTTCGCCTTCTTCGTCCCGAATGTCGGCCCCCGCGGAGGCGACGTCCACGCTGCGCACGGCATAACCGTCGATGGCTGCCTGGTCGAAGCCGGGCAACGGCCGTTCGGTGACGACGTCCTCGGCACACAGCAGGCCCTGGGCCTCGGAGATCGCGACCCGGACCGGCCGGGGCGCGACCGCCGCGGCGGTCACCTTGATCTGCTGATCCTCAACCGAGCGCATCCAGCCCTTCCTGATCCTCTCCGCACTCCATCCGATCTCGCCCGCGCGCGCGATCCCGCCGCGGCGCAAGCGCATTCGCGCGCACCGCGGTGAACCATCATTCGTACCCGACGGTCCACTCTCGGCGAAACCCCCGGCCGGGTCCGTCAGTCGTCGGTCGTCAGCTGCGGATCCCAGTCCGGACCGAGGCGGTGCTGAAGCCACTCCCGCAGAGCGGGGCCGTATTCCTCTCGTTCCAGTGCGAAATCGACCGCAGCACGAAGATAACCGCCCGGGTTGCCCAAATCGTGGCGCGACCCACGGTGCACCACCACATGAACCGGATGCCCCTCGGCGATCAGCAGTGCGATGGCGTCGGTGAGTTGCAGTTCGCCGCCCGCGCCGGGCTCGATGCGGCGCAGCGCGTCGAAGATCGCGCGATCGAGCAGGTATCGGCCCGCGGCGGCGAATGTCGACGGCGCGTCGGCGAGCGCGGGCTTCTCCACCATGCCCTTGACACGCAGCACATTCGGGTTCACCGCGTCGGGCACGGGCGCGACGTCGAAGACACCGTAGGCGCTGACCTCGTCCTTGGGGACGTCGATGGCGCACAGCACCGTTCCACCGCGCTTGCGGCGCACCCGGCACATCACATCCAGCACGCCGCGGGGCAGCACCAGGTCGTCGGGCAGCAGGACGGCGATGGCGTCCTCGTCGTCATCGAGGGCCCGCTCGGCCTGGGCCACGGCGTGCCCGAGCCCGAGCGGCTCCTCTTGCACCACCGAGGTGACATCGAGCAGTCCCGGCGCTTTGCGCACCTTCTCCAGCAGCTTGAACTTGCCGCGCTCCTCCAGCGTGCTCTCCAGCACCAAGTCCTCGACGAAGTGCGCGACGACACCGTCCTTGCCCGGAGACGTGACGATCACCAGCCGCTCCGCGCCGGAACCGGCCGCCTCGGCGGCGACCAACTCGATGCCGGGTGTGTCCACCACAGGAAGAAGTTCCTTGGGCACCGTCTTGGTCGCGGGCAGGAACCGCGTTCCGAGCCCGGCAGCGGGCACCACGGCCGTGCGGAAGCACGACACCCTCGCGGCGTCACCGGGCTGTCCGGCCTTTGCTGTCATACGCATACCCTATCCATCCATCACGCCGCCGGATCGGCGTCGCGCCGACCGGTCCCGGGGTGAGCCTATGGTGATCACTGTGAAGATGCCCGGCGAGCGCGACAAACATGCATGGCGCACCGAACTCCTCGCCCGCCGAGCTGTGATACCTGCCACGGAACGCGAAAAGGAAGCGTTCGCCCTGGCCGCAGCGGTCGAAGCGGTCAGCGCTCGCGGGTGGGTCTGCGCGTATGTACCGGTGGCGGGCGAACCGGGATCGACCGCGATGCTGGACGCGCTGCTGGCCGGTGGTGCGCGGGTGCTGCTGCCGGTCACCGGGCCACCGGGACCGCTGAGCTGGGCCGAATACACCGGAGCGGACGCCCTGCGCCGGGCCCGCTACGGACTGCTGGAACCCACCGGCGCCGTGCTGCCGCCGGAGACCATCACCCGCGCCGAACTGATCCTCGTCCCCGCTATCGCCGTGGACTTGCGCGGCGTACGGCTCGGCCGTGGAGCCGGTTACTACGACCGCACGCTGCCCGCCGCACGGCCGGACGCGCGCCTGGTCGCGGTGGGCCGGGACGACGAACTGGTCGACCGATTGCCGGAGGAACCGCACGACCTGCGCATGGGCTGGGCGCTCACGCCGCGCGGTGGCCTGCGCCGGCTCGGCGACGATTACCCTGAGGAATGAAACACCGATTGGCGGTGTTGGCACTGTCGGTTGTAGAGTGCCAGATCGACGAACACCGCGGAGGATCCTGTGCCTACTTACTCGTATGCGTGCACCCAGTGTGACAACCGCTTCGACATCGTTCAGTCGTTCACGGACGAAGCGCTGACCGTGTGCTCGGAGTGCTCCGGGAAGCTGCGCAAGCTGTTCAACTCGGTCGGCATCGTCTTCAAGGGCAGCGGCTTCTACCGCACCGACAGCCGCGGTGGCTCCTCCACCGCCAGCGAGCCCGCCAAGTCCGACAGCAGCTCGAGTTCGTCTTCCACTTCTTCCGACTCCGGCTCGTCGAGCGGGTCGACCGCGTCCACCAGCACGGCCGTAGCCAGCTGATTCGACGGTTTTCCACAGCCGGTCACCTATCCACAGCGCTCCTTGATCCTGGCCGGGCGAGCGCACGTGCGGCCATAGGATCCGGCCATGACTCGCGCACTCGCCGACCTGGGCCGTGGCTGGAATCTCTCCGGGTGGCAGCGCCCGCCCTGGGCCGACGCCGTACTCGCCCGACGATTGCTGGCCGCCGTTCTCGCCGTGCTCGCGGCGTTCCTCTTTTTTCGTGGTGATCCCAGCGCCGGGCGCACCACGGTGCTCGTCGCGGGCCGGGACCTCGCGCCCGGACGACTTCTCGAGGCGGATGACCTACGCGCCGTCCCGCGCGAAGCGGGCACGCTACCGGCGGGCGCGGTCACCGATCCGGCGGCGCTCGTCGGCGCGACGCTGACCGGCGCCATGCGCCGAGGTGAGGTATTCACCGACCTGCGCGTCGTCGGCCCGCGCTTGGCCGCGGCGGCGGCCGGCGCCCGCGAGGCGCGGATCGTGCCCGTCCGCCTCGCCGACACGGCGGTCGCCGACATCTTGCGCGCGGGCGATCGCGTCGACGTGATCGGCGCCGAAGACGCGGGTGGGCCCGGCGCCCGTCCCGCCCGCACCCTCGCCACCGATGCCGCCGTAGTGCTCGTCTCAGGCGCCGGTGCGGGGAGGGGAGCCGCCGAACGCGTGGTCTTGGTCGCGATGGACGCCGAGCACGCCACCGCCGTCGCGGGCGCGTCCCTGCACACCGCACTCACCGTCGTCTTTCACTGACCCGCCGATCATGCTTCGCCGAATATTCGCCGATGGCTCATTAGCATCGGGCCTACCGGCGCGCGGGTACCGCCGAGCAGGACTGCCCAGCTCCACGGAAAAGAGGAGACACCGGCCATGCTCAAAGAGTTCAGAGATTTTCTGTTCCGCGGGAATGTGATCGACCTGGCGGTCGCCGTGGTCATCGGTACGGCGTTCGTCGCGATCATCACCGCGATCAGCAACGGAATCATCAATCCGCTGCTCGCCGTCATCGGCGGACCCGGCGATATCGGCCTGGGTTTCCGGTTGGTGGCCGACAAGCCGGCGACCTTTGTCCAGGTCGGTCCCATCATCACGGCCGTGATCAATTTCCTGATCATCGCCACGGTGCTGTTCTTCGTGCTGGTGCTGCCCGCCGCGCGACTGAAGAAGCGCTTCCGGCCCGACGACACCACACTCACCGATTCCGAGGTGCTGATCCAGATCCGCGACCTGCTCGCCGAGGGCCAGACCAGCTCGGGCGGGCGGCACGAATTCTGAGTTCGACCGTGCCGCAAGCGAAACGGGCCCGTCGGCGACGGGCCCGTTCGCGTGAGTATCCCTCGCTCAGCCGAGGCTGAAGGGCTGTCCCCACAACGTCACCCACGTGATGACATTGTCGGTCTCGACCTCGACGCTGATAAAGGCCCGCGCCTGG